>DUWJ01000156.1 GCA_012842765.1 Bacillota bacterium
CCAGAACGCCCGGCTGCAAGCCACAGAACATCGACGCCCTCGTCAAACATGGCGTTTGCCATCTCTTTGCACTTGGCCGGATCGGCCCAATCGCCTACGTATGCGTACTTCACCTGAACCTTGGGGTTCACATACTTGGCACCGGCAATGTAGCCCGCGACGTTGGCCCGGATAAGCGGGATGTCCATGCCACCGATGACTCCGACCACCTGTTTGTCAGAAACAATGCGCGGGTCGCCTTTTTTCGTGGTCATCAGACCTGCTATGGCGCCAACCACAAATCCCCGCTCGGCCTCCTTGTATACATACGACGCTACATTGGGAGCGTCCACTGCTGTGTCGATAATGGCGAATTTCTGATTTGGGAACCTCGCTGATACAACTTTCAGAGCATCAGCCTGATCGAAGCCGATCGATATGATCAGATCATACTTGCGAGTCTGCGCAAAACGCGTCAACAAGGTCTCATACTCAGCTACAGCTTGAGGTTCAACTTTATCGAATTCGATTCCCAAGTCTTTTTCTGCTCGCTTCATGCCGTCGTAAGCAGAGTCATTAAACGACTTGTCACCCAATCCGCCTGTAGCAAAGACAATAGCCACACGAGGCTTGGCCGCAGCCTCCATGGGGGTGCCTATTCCCATCATTAATGCCAAGAGCAAAACGATACTTAGGAGCATTGACGACTTTCGGATTCTGTTCATCCCTAGAATTCCCTCCTGAGATTTGCAACTGTTTGATTTGAGCGCTACTTGTCCGCGCTCATAGCCTCGTCAGCACTGATGACTGCTTCCATAACTTCAAGAGTCCATATCACAGATCATACATTGCTTCCGTATCCTTGAAACTCGGTTTCCGTCTGGCCTGTTAGCCAATCGGCCCTGGCAATAGCATACACCAAGCACTTGTACCGCCCGGTTACCTTGTAAGCGTCTGCCGTGGCGGCTACGACCCGATGCGTGCCATAGGCAGCGGGTTTGGTGAAATATACCTGGATGCCTGTTTGAGCGATAGCAGACTGTCGACGAGATCCCCAGAGGATGCAATCAATGTCTGCACCACAACCCTCGGCAGCCTCACAAATTCTAAAAGAGCGTTAAGAGGCTTGGCAACGCCGGCGCAGAGCGGAGCCTCCGCACACTGCAAACCCATTCGTGCCCATCTCTTGTCGCCCAAAATCCGGAGACAAATGCCCCTTGTGTCTTGTCAAACTCCTCGGCGGTCCAGTTCAGTTTACCGACCTTGCCACCATAATCCCAGTTCCAGTCGATAACACCATCTTGCCTCCGAATGAGCACCTTGTCAATCCATGAATTGACCACCCCGCGCGCGACATCCAGATAGATGCTGTCTCCGGTAATATCCGAAAGCACGCCCAGCTGTCAACACCCATAAAACGGCATCGTGGCATCGGGTCAATATCATTGACTAACCAGATCTCATGTGATGGAAGCAACACCCCTACATATGCATGGCTCGGGGCGAATTGGATATCCCTAATACCGGAACACTGGAATCAGAATTGCTGAGATTGCACCCCCGACAAATACTTCGATGTGCATCAACCCAATCTCTGAGGCGCAAACGCTCTACAGCTGAGCGAAGACGAGCGTTTCCCTAGATTTGCTCCCGGACAGCAATCAACCATTCGACACAATCGCGTCAGTCTCCTCCATGTGTTCGGCACTTCGCGCCGCTTCGGCAGCCAGCTGCCACCGCTAATCACCCCAAACCCAAGTTTACACCCAATGTCCCGAATTTCTCCAATTGAGTTAGTGGGCTTAAAGGCAAAGTCCGCGCTTTGGCACAACCGTGGTAGTTTCAGCCAATCTCAGTAAACCCCATTAAGATATGGAAGCCATGTGCGAATGCGTATTGCTGGAGGAAAACCTGCCCCTTACGAAGAATTATGATTTAAATTGGGACTTTCCAAGGCCAAAATGAGGTGAATTCACTTTGAGATATCGCTCTGCCGCGGTTATTGTATCCTTGGCATTCATATTGATCGCAGGCTTCAATCCTGCTTTTGGCGCTACCGCTAACGTTTCAACTCCCGGGTTGGGGTTCGAAGGCGCCGAGGTCGCAATCCTCGATTCGGGATATACGAGGCATTACGCGGATCTTAAAGCGTGGACATATAGCGAGGAGTTCATTGACGCTACATGGCTAATGAGTACATTGGCACGGTCGGGCATTTCGGCAGCCGTAATCAATGACCATGATGTCGAAATAGGCGCTCTGTCGTCATACAAAGCTTTGATCCTGCCTGCAACCAGCTGCATGTCTTCTCTTGCGATCGACCAAATA
>DUWJ01000157.1 GCA_012842765.1 Bacillota bacterium
ATGTTGACTGGCTTGCGCCAATTTGCTGCAAATTACCCGGGGGTAACAGTGGAGAAACGTGTAGGCCGATTGGACTATAGCGGTCACAAGTTCACGCTGGTGGACCTCCCCGGTACATACAGCATGACTTCCTACAGTTTGGAAGAGAGGCTTGCCCGGGATTTCCTGCTCAACGAAAAACCGGATGTGATCCTAAATGTTGTAGACGCCTCAAATCTTGAGCGCAACCTCGTACTCACTTTTCAGCTCCTCGAGATGAGGATGCCAATGGTTGTGGCGCTGAACATGATGGATGCAGCCGAAAACGCAGGCATAGAGATAGACGTCGAACGCCTCAGCAAGAAGTTGGGGGTAAGAGCGGTCCCAACTGTGGCCAAAAAGGGCATAGGAAAACCCGAACTATGCGATGCCTTGCTAAAAGCCTACGAATGCAGGGATGAGGCCAACGACTTTCGCCTGGACTATGGCCCACAGCTCAACCGATCTCTTGAAGTGCTGGAAGAAGCTCTGGCCGGCGACAGTAGGGCATCCGGTTACGACCCGCGCTGGCTGGCCGTTCGATTGATAGCAGGAGACAATGAAATCAGCAGGATATTTGCTGATTAGCACAGAATATGGATTTACTTGAAAGGAGGGTAAGGCATTGAGCGGTACCGCAATCATCGCAGCTAGCGGGGCATTGGCAGCATACTTGCTTATTCGGAAATTGAAAAAGCCCCCTAGGTGTAAAAAATCAGGCCGATGCAGCGGATGCGCTTCTTCCTGCGATTGGGGGAAACACGGTTGAAAAAGAGATCAGGTATTATTGCTTTGCTCATAATGACGCTGCTTGCGCTGGAGTGCACTGCGGTCCTTGCGCAAGAATACGCCGACTACCCTCCGGATGGAATGGAGCCTCAGTTTTTGAAGGCCAGAGTGCTCAGTGTCGAAAAAGTCATCAGTGATTACGCCGTTCCTGACGATTTTGCAGTGGAATCGGAGGTCATCAAGCTCGAGCTCACATCAGCACCATACAAAGGCGTAGTAGTTCAGTCGACTTCTCTGAAATCAGGGCACCCTGCTTACGACTTCGATGTTGAACCAAACGATAGAGTGATAGTCTGGGCCGAGATCCTCGACGGCAACATAGTTGAAGCCCACGTCTTCTCTCCAGATCGCGGCCACTATCTCAAATGGCTCGTGGTCGGATTCATGGGCGTGCTGCTTTTGGTCGGCGGGCTTACGGGCATCAAAACCATCTTAACACTGGGAGTAACAGGGCTCGCGATAGTATGGATTCTGCTTCCTGTTTTGCTCAGGGGGTATGATCCGATTTACGTCACAATCCTCGTATCAAGCGCCATCACCGTCATTACTCTCGGTATCGTAGGAGGTTTTAACAAAAAGACGTTGACGGCCATGATAGGGACCACGGTGGGAGTGATCATTGCCGGACTGATCGCGATGATCGTGGGCTCAGCAGCGCACCTCACCGGCTTCGGAACAGAAGAAGCAACCATGCTCTTTTACATACCCCAAGAAGTCCAGTTCGATTTTGACCGGCTTCTGTTTTCTGGAATGATCATAGGCGCTCTGGGCGCAGTAATGGACGTAGCGATGTCCATTGCATCGTCGATGGAAGAGGTCATGCTGGCAAGGCCGCGAATCACGCAGGAGCAGTTGCTTCGCTCGGGGTTAAGGGTAGGGCGAGATGTAATGGGCACGATGTCCAACACCCTAATACTGGCATATGCAGGGGGTTCCATCCCGCTTTTATTGCTCTTTTTGGCGTATGAAACTCCAATAATCCAGATCGTCAACTTCGACCATATCGCCACCGAAATAGTTAAGGCACTTGCCGGAAGCATCGGCCTCATTGCCGCCATTCCCATTACAGCACTTGTGGGAAGCCGTTTGTTCAAAACGGCTAGGCCAGGATCTGCAAAAAAACCGGCGTCTTTGCAGAGACAGAAAGAAGTAATATAGCATATTGTGTCGACATCATAAGTAAACGCGATAGATAACGGGATGGTTCGTCGCGCTGAACCGCGGTAGCGTGCGACAGTCATTTATAGACCTACCGAGCACCCATTTGCGAATTTCATTCCTCACGGATGCAGCTTAAGGCCTTTACGGCTTGGAACGCTTTGGGGTGGAGAGCGGTCCGAGAGGCTGGGATAACAAAATGCCATGGTGCCGGAAAGGTGCTTTTCTCCCAAAGCGAATCCTTCGGGTTCAACTCGGACATAGATCTCTTCGCGGAAAACTTAGTGTGCCTTGATCAATACCGGCGCATGCTTGTCAAGCTTATAGGGGGATGTGTTCTCCTATACTGCCCAGCGTGGCCTTGGCTGAGGATGCATGCGCCAGTTCCACTGATAAAAGTGCGGGAGAAGGGAGTCGGGCCGGGGTGACCCATAGTTGCTTCGAAGCCCCGGAAATCAGGATTCGAAAAGGACTCGGTAACATCCGTCACCCCAAAAACGAGCTCGCGTGGGGGCATGCTTTCCCGAGTATACATGACGGAGGCGGATTCTCTAACCCCCAGATCAGTCGGGTCTGTATTCCAAATCCTGTTACCCCGATTTCCTCGAGCTACAGACACTCCCGCATACTCCTCCGCTATCGTCTCATCAAAAACTCTGCAAGATCTGCCTGGATGCCCTCGAGCATGCCTAGGCTTTGGACTTTACGCATGGGTATACCCAGTTTGGAAGCGACTCCTTCGTAAAGCCGATAGGCATCTTCCCTTTTGACCCTGATCTCCCGGGGCTTTACGTTGTCTTGATTTACCATGTTGATCAGTTCGTCAACAAATGCCTGTCTGTAGTCGTCATGGCCGGCCATCTTTGTCCCTATTATCAGTCCCGTACCGTGATCCACCCACAAGCTCATTAGGGGGTAGTAGGGTCGGGATTTCGGATCTTCTTGGACGCAAGCAGGAGCGTAGAAAAGATCGGCATCCCAGACTGCATCTGTTGTCTTTGCAGAATTCCGGATCTTCATCAGCTGAAGCTCATCGATGTGAACGGAGTCTTCCAGCTCGGGTTCGGGCAGTAGTTCGGGCGACAACATCCGATCTTCCCAAACAAGCTCACCATCCCTTTTCTCAGCCACTCTTACAAGGTAGACTTCGTCATCCCAATTAGGGATGAGATCGGGGTCGTCTTTGGCCCGAAGGCAGACGTCTACAGCTTGCTGTAAGATCGTTGTTACGAACATCGCCTCGTGCGCATCTAGATACCAAGGGAAAAACCCAGGTTCGTAACTTCTGAACCTTGGCCAGTTGTGCTTGCCGCGAAACGAGAGGCCGAGCTGGCGTATGACTTCAATATCA
>DUWJ01000158.1 GCA_012842765.1 Bacillota bacterium
CACGCTTTTCCTGATTGCCCGGAGATTCGGCACAACAGTTCAGGCAATTATGTCTGCAAACAACCTGACAAGCACGAACATATATGTTGGACAGAGACTTCGCATACCCGGAGGTCCGCGGACTGCCGCGCAGATGAGAGCTCAGAGCGGAGCATCCGAATATGTCGTTCAGCCAGGAGACACATTGCACTCAATATCGGCAGCATTCGGCATTCCAGTGGAGGCAATAATCGCAGCAAATACCATGATCAGCAGCGACATATACCCCGGCCAGCTCTTGCGTATGCCATAAAAGGAGCAAACGAGTGATACGGTGAGTTCGCAATGGTATGGGGAAGCATAGCGTTTCTTCGGCACAACCCGACGAGCACTCCCGCGGACAAGCAGGGCATCCGCTGATGGGATTGATCGTAGATCAGCAGAACATCTTTGCAGCACTCCCAAAGTGGATGGAATGACTCTGGAGAAACTACAGGAGTTTTATGCTGTTTGGCGTCCCAACGGTTTTGGACCAGCCTATTCACTAGATTCTTACATCCGCCTTCAGCCCGGAGGCCTCAGATTCAAGCTACGGCTTCCGCGCCATTGAACGGGCCAAAAGCAAAGGGATACACATGGGGTTGTAAATACGGATCTTGATTTCGCAGAGCGATGGACAAGAGACTGCTCAAGCTTATCCGGCGAGGTAGGAGGGCGGACAGACCGCCCCCCTACTCGATTCTTCAGTGATTCCGCCCAGTCCGCGGATCACGAAGCTTGCCGGTGATCGATACTAGAACTCCACTTCCATACCGGCGTAGACCATGTTGGTGTTGAGGTCGTTGCACGAGTAGCCGAGCTTGACACCGCAAGGCGCGCCATACTCGATGCCCAACTCGCGCCCAGGCTTTCCAGTCGCAGGCTTCGTATCGTACAGTGCCGACACCTTTATGCCCTTCAACACTGAAACATCTGCGTCCACAGAGGCTTTCGCAATATGCCTGGTTTCCGCAAGTGAAAAATCAGGCATCGCTGCATTATAGCTGGCGCTTATCAGCATATTGGGCAGCACCTCGCGCTCTTTCATGGCTATGCCGAGCGTAGTGGTGTTGTGGGTCTCGATCTTCTCTCCCATGGTCTGTGTCACCTTGTGGCCGGCTGTAAGATCGAACCCCGAGATAGCAGTTCCTACCGTAGCGCCGATGGAACGCCCGTCATCGAGCTTGCCGTCGTCGTCATCGCCGAGAATCTCGCCGTTAAGAGCCACGTCGAATCCGGCGTATGATGTGGCAAGGCCAGCGGTGACAGCGGCTTTCCCCTGCTCACCGTCGACTGGGTTGCCCTCTTCCATCCACCTGTAAGTGGGATTGAAGGCAAGGTCTGTGCTGCGATAACCAGCCGTGGCTATCACATCCAGCGGAAGATATGGAACCTTAGCGGCCGCATTGGCCCTGATTGCCGCTGCCTTCGTATTGGTCTGTGCAGCATAGGTTGCGTCAAGCGCGAGGCCCGGAATCGGCGTCGCAATGGCGTAGGCTGCGTAATCCAGTTCATCGTCTCCGACCTTCACTGCTGAAGCATCAACAGCCACGTTGGCTACTCCAGCCGCTACGCGAGCGCCCCTGGCGCGGATTCCCTTGTCGAATCCGTGGAACACGCCAGCCTCGACAGGTCCATAAGCAATGCCAGAAACTGACATCCCGTTCAGAGCCTCCGTAGAGAGTATGAACGGAGAGTATGCAAGTTCCAGATCTCCAAGCCTGCTTGTTACAGCTGGACCATCAGTCCAGTAAGGACCGACTGCCTCGAGATACGCCCTTCTTATCGCTCCCGGTACTGGATCACCGTTCTCTACGGGCTTGGGCGCCATGCCACAGCCGTTCTTCTCAGCTATCAGCCACGGATTGAATTCAATCACGCCGGTGATAGTCTGGCTGCCTATGGGCCCAACGTTCAAGTTGAGTTTGAGATTCGTCTCGGCGCTGGGAGTATCGGCGCCAAAGTCATACATCATCTTGCTGTCGAGCTTCCCGCCGACACTGACGTTCGCGGCTGCGACAGGCAGTGCCACGGTTGCAATCATAGCTGCTGCAAGTATCACTGCAAGCTTTTTCATGTTTGTTCCCCCTTGGTTACTTCGTATAGTGCCGCATTTGCTGTTATGATGTGTTCGTCTATAGCTGCGTCTCATTGTTGTGGCACATATAGTTGCTCCGATGTGTGCTGCGTCTCGCTGTTAGCCGGGGAAGTGTCCATGTTGCCTTCCTCTGCATACACAGCGTTGCTGCTTAGTATGGCGCCCTGGAACATGGGCTTTCGAGCTATCGGGGGTGCACCTCCTTTCTCGCCCCTCACCATGGCAAAGGCATCATATTGCGGTCGCGAACAGGCGGGGTCGCGGTATTCGCCTCGGCATCATCGCCTGTTCTGCAATATCAATTCTAGTTTGTGAGCGTTGTTCCTGCAGGTAAAGGCGGGTTTGAACAGGTGTAAGTTGTGGGTACGGAGGTATCTGTGACATATATTGCTGCGTATTGGCAAAATTCTTCGCGTCAACTGGTAAAAACAAGTCTCAAAAAGTGCTTGACCCCTCTTCGGCAGCTAGGGTCTGAGCCATACGCAACAAAGACTCCTTGGCCACGCAGAGGATACTCGGGAATTGCTCGGCACCGCCTGGTCTCCTGTTGCAGCGCTGGGGAATATGGCACAATTGCCGTTACGCTGACGGAGCAACGACGTAGCTGGAAATCGTCAATCTTTGAAGCAAGTGTCGATGATCTCGGAAATACCTTGAGGAAGAGAACATGCAGCAGGGCCTGTGCGTTCTGCAAATAATGAAAAGGGCTGAGCGTCCGGTTGACCAGAAAGACAGCGTTGTACCGGTTCTTTGGCCTTAGAATCGGCGCAAGCCAATCATACGATCTGAAGGCAACCCCTGGTCAAGTTTTGCGCTATCGCCACACTCGCATCCCACCTGTCGGGCTACAGCCATTTGGGGGTGCTCAAATGCTCCACGGGTCGTTTCGCCTGCAACGAAAGATGGGCCTGACCCCTACCCAGCGTCAGCACGGTTTTCTGCAGCCGTCCCACCCTATCTCGTTTGGAGCGCCCTATCCAACCCGGGCCGCCACGGTCTCGCCCCTACGACAAAGCGCGGACCCCTGCTACGGCGATAGGGATCCGCGCCCCGATTATCCTTCTCAAACACCAGATCAGCTCATAACCAACGCAAGTATGGCTTTCTGAACGTGCAATCTGTTTTCGGCTTCGTCCCAAATAGCCGAATGAGACCCCTCCATAACCTCATGGGTGATCTCCTCGCCACGGTGTGCAGGAAGGCAGTGCAGCACAATACAATCAGGATTGGCTGCATCCACAATTTCCTGATCGATGCAGTATCCTTGGAAGTCCTTCTTTCTCTTTTCCTGCTCCGCTTCCATCCCCATGCTCGCCCATACATCCGTATATAGGATATCGGCTCCTCGAGCCGCCTCCTTCGGATCGCGCACAACCTCGAGCCTAGCACCGGTGGCAACTGCATCGGCCTTTGCAGCCTCCATTACGGCAGCATCGGGCTGGTATTGATCGGGGCATGCGCACGTAACATGCATCCCCAGTTTGGCGCCGGCATACATCAAGGAATGAACCATATTGTTTCCATCGCCTATATACGTAAGCTTGCGGCCTCTGAGATCCCCAAATCTTTCGATTCCGGTAAACACATCGGCCATCACCTGGCACGGATGGAGCAAGTCGGTAAGTCCATTGATGACGGGAATGGATGCCCATTCAGCCAATTCAACAACTTCATCGTGGCCAAAAGTCCTGATCATTATGGCGTCAAGGTAGCGCGACAACACCCGCGCTGTGTCAGGCACAGGTTCACCCCGCTTGATCTGAAGATCGTTTGAACTGAGAAAAAGGCCATAACCGCCCAGCTGCCATATGGCCGTCTCAAACGAGACCCTCGTTCGCGTCGATGGTTTCAAGAATATCATGCCTAACGTCTTTCCCTCGAGGAGATGATGGCGCACCCCCGCCTTCTGCTCTGCCTTGAGAAGCGCCGACAATTCCATGACCCGCATTATCTGCTCACTAGTGAAATCATGAATTGATAGGAAGTCCTTCCCTGAAAAGCTGCGCCCAAGCTCGTCGTAGAGTAGTTGATGAGCCTTTGTCATCTTTCCACCGCCTTCAATATTTGTTTCCGGCGCTCTCGCCCCCAGCAAGCCTAACAGGAATCTTGTGGCCACATTTGGGACACGAGACTCCTTCAAGTCGAACAGTGACACAGGCGAATCCGCGCCTCTCTATTAGTAGCTCTCCGCAGTTGGGGCAGACCGTATCGCTGCCGCCAGGGATGCTGGCATTCCCTACATACACATAATTCAGTCGTCTCTTGGCCACCTCCACACATTTCTCCATTGTTGCCATGGGCGTTGGCGGCTCGTTCATCCTATAGCTAGGAAAATACCTCGATATGTGCAACGGAATCTCCGGCGAAAGGCTTGCAACCCACGAAGCAAGTTGTTCCATCTCTTCTGGAGAATCGTTATAGCCTGGCACTACCAACGTAGTCAATTCGAGATGGCAACCTGATTCGTACACAGCACGAATCGTTGAGATTACCGGCGCGAGAGTTCCTCCGCACACTTTCCGGTAATACTCATCATCGTATCCTTTGAGATCGACATTGATCGCATCAACGTAAGGCAATATTCCCGCCAATGGCTCAGGGTTGATGTAGCCGTTTGTGACGAGGATATTGGAAAGCCCGATCTCGTGCACGAGTTTAGCGCAATCATACACAAATTCGTACCAAACGAAAGGCTCAGAGTAGGTGTAAGCAACACCAACTGACTGCTCCCGCATGCTTTCTGCCAAGTCCGCCAACTGGTCGGGAGTAAAGAATCTGGATTCTGCGTGTCGTTGCGATATTGCCCAGTTTTGGCAGTATCTACATGACAGGTTGCAACCGAACGTCCCCACAGACAAGACTCCCGAGCCTGGCATGAAATGATACAGAGGCTTCTTCTCTATAGGGTCTATCGCCATAGAAGTGATAGCGCCGTAGTTCTTCGGAATGATCCGTCCCCCGATCATGGTCCGAACCCGGCATGCTCCCGTTGCACCCTCTTGAAGCTTGCATCTACGGGGACACAGCTCACAAATACCGAGCGAATCTTCTACCCTGGCATGCATAGCCTCTCTATTCGTATCTAGTCACCTCAAACCGCTCAAGTTCTACAGGCGCATTCAGACCTATACCGGCCTTACGCCGCGCAATAGAGATCTGCTCCTCTACTGTGTTAATCCCCTCGAGGTTTGGAAGGAGAAGCCCCACCCGTCCCCCATTCCTCACAATGACTCCATATCTTTGGGGATCCAGTTCCTCAGGACCGGAGACAGGTTCCGGAGGAGAAAGAACGTCCACAGAGTATACAATGTCATCCAACTCGTGAGGAGCAACCGGCTCGAAACGAGGATCGCGCACAGCCGCGGCTATGGCATTGAAGATGATTTCCTCTGCAATGTTTCGGCGCGTCGGCTCTGTAGTCCCTATACAGCCGCGCAGCTGGCCCCTTTTGTGGAGCGTGCAGAACACGCCCGCCCTCCCCTGCATGCCTTCAGGGAGCGGATCAGGAGGTTCCACAACTACACCTCTGCGAACATAGTCCTCCACAGCTCTCCTAGCCAATGCTGCAAAAGCTGACTCCGAGTGCCTCAGCTTCCTCGTTTTCTCTTTTCCGCCTTCAACAAGCTCATGGAAACGGCGGGCTTCCTCTGATCTACCCTTTGGGCGCAGGGCAACGACAGCATACCCTACCCCAAAAGGGCCCTCATAGGAGAGCACTTCCGATTCCACTTCAATACCGTCCAGCGATCCTAGCATCATGATAATCGGATTGAGGCCGCACATGCCGGCAGCCTCGATTAGTGCATCATCGAGCCGAGCTAGGGCTGCAACGTCCATGGTCCCAAGGGCGCCGACTACCGCCTCGTCGAAGATCTTGCCTTCAGGGGCGTATCCTGCCGGTGCATCCGGGCTTAGCCGGTGCGACAGGTCACCGCTGGCAATCACGGCAACGCGGTATTGTGACTTGTCTATGGCAGAAGCCATGCACATGCCGAACGTGTAAAGCTCATTCAATGCGCCCACACCCATCGATACTGCAACCAATCTGAACGGATAATGTTCCTTAGCGAGAAAATACAGTGGGACAACCGCGCCATGGTCGAGCCCTGACGGCACCCTGTAACGCCTAGCAAGCGCCGGCTCAAGTACGGCCACAGAAATACCTGCGGCGTGCGCTTCATCTTCGATGGCTTGCACAAGCTCTAGATTGCTGTAAAAGTC
>DUWJ01000159.1 GCA_012842765.1 Bacillota bacterium
GACTCGCGCATCAGCGGAGACAAATCCGACGTCCGCTCCCTGTCCAGAGCGGTGAAGGAGTGGGCCGCTCAAGCAGAAACGCCTGGTCCGCAAGGCGGGTTTCGGACATGCTTCAAGCTGGAGACGCCCGAAGACCCAAAAGATCCATGGACATTGAGATACCTGTTGCAGGCGGTAGACGACCCGTCTGTGCTCGTACCCGCAGAGAAGGTATGGGAGGAAAGCGGAGGCGTCCTTCGGTTCCTAGGAAAAAGATTTGAGAACCCGCAGGAGAGGCTTCTCGCCGATCTGGCCCGTGTGAGCTCGTTCATCCCCCAAGTCGAAGAAAGCCTGAAGGACCCATGCCCCGAATCGTGCCAACTCTCGCCGGCAGAGGCATACTCCTTTCTGCGCGATATATGTCCTCTTCTGCAAGAGGGTGGCTATGGAACGCTGGTCCCACCATGGTGGGATCGAACTTCAGGTAACGCTGCCAATGTGGGCATCACGCTCAAAGTAGGCGGCCAGGCAGCGTCAAGCCGCCTCACCGCCTCCACCCTGGTGGACTACGACTGGAAAGTGGCCATCGGGGATCAGGAGATGAGCTCAGAGGAATTTGACAGGCTCGCCTCGCTGAAGGTGCCGCTCGTAAAAGTGAGGGGAGAGTGGGTTGTAATACGGCCTGATGACGTTGAGGCCGCCATTAGGTTCTGGAACAACCCAAAGCGACGACAGCAAATGAGTGTGCAGGAGATACTCTCTCTATCTTTGGGCATGGGGGAGGAAATAGAAGCTCAAAACGGACTCCCTGTCACAGCCATCGAAGCAGATGGCTGGATGGGAGAGCTCCTCGACCGGCTCAATTCCGGCGAGAAGATCTCGGAGCTTCCTCAACCCGAAGGATTCGTAGGAAATCTCCGCCCATACCAGATCAGGGGCTACTCCTGGCTAGCCTTTCTGAAGCAATGGGGGCTAGGCGCCTGTCTCGCTGACGATATGGGGCTTGGCAAGACGATTCAGATCATCGCTCTGCTCCTTTACGAGAAGGACCCCGGCCCGTCATTACTCGTCTGTCCTACATCTGTAGCGGGAAACTGGAAGCGGGAGCTGGCCAGGTTTGCCCCTTCCCTCAATGTGATGCTCCATCACGGATCAGACAGGCTGATAGGAGACGAGTTCGCCCAAGAAGCCAAGCAAAGCGATGTGGTTATCACCACGTACGCGCTGCTTTCTCGCGACGAGGATACACTCTCATCGCTCCACTGGAATTCGCTGGTGCTGGATGAGGCACAGAACATAAAGAACCACGGCACAAAGCAGGCTCAGAGCGCCCGCAGGCTGACCGCGGATTTCAGGGTGGCCTTGACCGGGACCCCCGTAGAAAACCGTCTCTTTGAACTGTGGTCTATCATGGATTTTCTCAACCCCGGTTACCTTGGCTCAGCCGCAGGCTTCAGGCAACACTTTGCAACGCCGATAGAGCGCTATGGCGATGCCGCAGCATCCGCCCGGCTCCGCAAGCTGACTGCCCCCTTCATCTTGCGTCGAGTCAAAACTGACCCGCTAATAATACAGGACCTACCGGAAAAGCATGAGACAAAAGTCTATTGTAATCTCACAAAGGAGCAGGCAACCCTGTATGAAGCGGTTGTCCGCGACATGATCGCCACCATCGAAGAAGCTTCAGGCATGGAGCGAAGAGGAGCTATTCTTGCGGCTCTTCTCAAGCTGAAACAGGTCTGCAATCATCCTGCGCAATTCCTGCATGACAACAGCAGGCTGGAAGGACGGTCAGGGAAACTCTCGCGCCTTGAGGAAATGCTCGATGAGATAGTGGAAGAAGGGGACAGAGCCCTTATCTTCACGCAGTTTTCCGAAATGGGAACACTCCTCAAGCACTACCTTTCCAAAGCACTCAGGCAAGAAGTGTTGTTCCTTCACGGTGGCGTGCCGCAAAAGGAAAGAGACAGAATGATAGAGCGGTTCCAAAACGATCCCAACGGGCCGCCCATCTTCATTCTCTCCCTCAAAGCCGGAGGCCTGGGGCTCAATCTGACGCAGGCAAGTTATGTATTTCATTTTGACCGTTGGTGGAACCCCGCCGTGGAGGACCAGGCAACGGACAGGGCCTTTCGCATAGGCCAAAAGAAAAACGTCAATGTCTACAAATTCCTCTGCGGAGGCACCGTTGAAGAAC
>DUWJ01000160.1 GCA_012842765.1 Bacillota bacterium
CAAGGGCGACAGGCGCTTTTCTTGGACTGCGACCGGAGCATGATTCTTGCCACATGATCCGTGCTGTTTTGGAAGGCTGTGCCTATGCCATGCGCCAGAGCATGGAGGCGTGGCAGGATTCGATGAAAGCGGTGGATGTTAGGGCTGTAGGGAACGGCGCAAGGCACCGAGGTTGGTTGCAGATGAAGGCTGATGTGCTCAATCTGCCGGTGGCAAGCATGAAGGTGAAGGAAGGCACACTTCTGGGCGCAGCGATTCTGGCAGGAACCGCTGCAAATGTATTCAGCAGCATCAAAGAGGCTGTTCAGGTTGTAGTTCTCACGGACGCTGTATTCACCCCGGAGGGCGTGCGCGGTGATGGATATGACCGTGGTTACGCGGCGTTTTGTAGGGCGGAAAGTGCATTGCAGGAGTTCTGGAATAGTGCAGAACCAACCTGGCCTGCGCAGCATTGATCGGAGGTAACGTTGGTGGAGTCGCAAGCGAGTCGTACGCCGAAGGGCATACAATTAATAGCTGCAGGCATGTTGCTTTGGGGATTCGGATATGGTCTTCATTCATACATGTTTCCTGTGTATCTCCGCAACATTGGATGCACCCCACAGGAAGTGGGATTCGTCTACTCAATATCCATGGCGGTTATGGCGGCGTCGAGCATACCAGGGGGAATGCTGGCCGACAAGTATGACCGAAAAAGAGTGATCCTTTTGTCGTGGATTATGGGCGTGCCATCTGTAATATTGTACTATTTCGCGAAAGACTGGAGACTTGCTGCTCTTGGCATTGCTCTTTACTCAGGGTCGATGTTGGGCTACCCCGCACTCAACGCATATGCTGGGGCTTGTTCTCCCGAAGGCGAGTCGGGCCGAACGTTTGGGCTGATAAGCGCAGGATTTTCAGGGGGAATGATAGCGAGCCCGATTCTATCCGCTTATCTGTCTAGCATTTGGCCCATCGAGAATCTGTTCCTTCTTTCGTTCGCGTTCTTTGCAGCAGCATGTTGCGTGATAGCGTTCCTGCCACCAGAACCCGAAAGTGAGAGCACTGCAAGCGTTTCTACATATGCAAGTCTGCTGGCCGACCGATCGTTCATGAAGTTCGTATTCTGCTACTCTCTGTGTGCTTTCTCTTTTTACATGGTGCAGCAGATAATTCCGCAGTATCTCAGCGACGTGCGCCACACAAACATAAGCATTGTCAGTCTGCTTGGTTCGATAATGTCTCTTGGGCAAACAATGATAACTGTCGTGGTAGGGCGAATGGCAGACAATCGGGGGACTCTTGTAGCGGTAGGAGCCAATGTGATTGTCTTTGTCATCTCGATGCTGTGTTTCATCGCCATTTCAGGCCAGGTTGCTGTGGTCATATGCCTCTTCCTTCTGGGCGGATTCATGGCTGGCCATGGCGTTGCCTTTGCAGGGGTGGGGGAGGTCCTCGGCGATGGCGCAGACGGAAAGGCTTTTGCCCTCTTCAATTTGGCAACTTGGGGGGCGTCGATTGTAGGACCCTACCTGGGTGGCTTTTTCTATTCCACATCGGAAAACACGCCATTCTACATTGCAGCTCTCTTGTTGGTAGTGGGAGGAACGATGCTGATCAGGCAGGGGTCTACCATACATGTTGTCGGGGAGGTGCGTAAGGGGCAAGGATAGCCGTGGGGAACTTGGGTCAAGGAATCTTGCGATCAACTGAAATGGCGTTGCGCCAAAAACATATCGAAAGGGAGAGACGAAATGCGCAAATACAGACTAGCTGTTGTCTTTTGCTTGACGTTCGTAATCTTGGGTTCGATGTGCTTCGCGAGTCCCGCGAAACCCAGCGGCAAGGTGGTCCTGACCGTGAAAGGCCCTATAGCCAACACCAATGCTAAAGGGGCATGCGAGTTTGACTTGGAGATGCTTGAGGGACTAGGACTCACTGAGTATCAGGTCAAAGATCCCTGGCTTGGCAAAAAAACATACGCTGGCGTGAATATCGCCAAGATATTGGGCTACGTGGGAGCGCCGAAGAACGTAAGTGAGGTCGTGGTAATCGCAAAGGACGGCAAAGAGGTCATTATAAGCGCTGCGGACGTTGCGAAGTACGAGATCATGGTAGCCACGAAAGACGGCGGAAAAGCAATCGGATCAGGGCTTGGTGGCCCCGTCAAGCTTGTTTTCCCGTATGATGACAACCCAGGCCTTGACAAGCAGTATCCGAAGGAGAGCTGGAACTGGTTTGTCACGACCATTGAAGTGAGGACGAAATGACATTGCGAAAGCAGCATTGCAGGTTCCTGTTATTGCTGCTATTGGCCATAATCATGGCCTGGCCGCAGGCGGCGCTGGCAACCAGCGCCGCCGGGTCAGAGCAGCAGGAGCAGATGACGGTGGTAGTCTGCGTGATAGATGGGTGCCCTAACTTGTCACTGGGCTGCTTGCCTGAAACCGCGTACCTGAGGCAACTGTGTGCTGACGAGAGATGCCAGTATAAGTCGATTGAGGCAGTATTCCCGTCTTCCACAGCCGCCGGGCATGCGGCAATTTTCACGGGAACATACCCGGAGAGAAATGGGGTAACAGGCAAGGAGTATCTAGACGATGATGGGGAGCTATTGCGGTTCAAGGATCCTGCGGTTTTGGAAGAGCCGACGCTGTTCCATGTGGCGCGCTCTGCAGGGTTGGGTACCGCAATGATCTCCGCAAAAGCTAACTTGTGCAAGATGCTCTCGGAGGCTACTGACTTCGCAATCTGGCCCGAGTCGGTACCGGATTGGGTCATCGAAACTGTGGGTCCTCCGCCCGATGAGTCCACCCAGTATGAGGATTTCGCCGGATGGCATATCCAACTAGATCGGTGGGTTTTGAGGACGGTCGAGGCCTATCTAGAGCAGAATGACATGCCTGTATTTGTCGGCATAAACGTTGGGAGCGTTGACAAGTGTGGACACAGGTTCGGGCCTTTGCCCGCTGCCGAAACAGCTGAGTGCCTCTGCTCTATCAGCGAAGGTCTTGAGGAATTGGCTGCAACACTGGAAGCGACACGTCCGGGACGGTGGAGTTTGATCATCACAGCAGACCACGGCATGACTAGGGTCGACACCGGCATCGCGGCAAGGGACATCGTCGGCGATATCACCGATGAAGATGTGCCAATAACTCTTGACGGCGGAGTCCTATACGTTTGGGCCGAAGATAACAGGGGGAAGATCGCGGATGCGCTGAGACAGACTGAGGGCGTGGCTGAAGTGATAGAGGTTGAAGACGTGGCTAGACGCGCAGAACTCCACATAGAGCATCCTCGCACCCCTCCGCTGATCGCAGTGACTGACCGTGGCTGCATGTTTATAGAGGCATTGTTATTCATGGATTACACACTGGGAAGCCACGGGACTACCCTCGATACTGACG
>DUWJ01000161.1 GCA_012842765.1 Bacillota bacterium
ACGTATTCATCTGTTTGGGCCTCCTCGATCTCGCTTTCAAGGTCCCGTATTCTGGACTGCCATTCCTCGCACTCTGCTTCCAAACGTTCAGTCTCTTTCCTCAGCGCTAAGAGCCTGGCCCGTCCGCCCGCATAGCACAATCCCACACACACGACGAGCACGATCGTGAGGACAACGGTGAGTTTTGAGGACACAGCCACCGCCTCCTTACTCGTTGACTTCGCGTGCCGCTCGCCCGCGTTTTTCCGAAGCGTCTTCTGCCCCGCGCCGAAACTTGGCGACTTGGGACAGTTTTCGCCGCGTTGATGAAAATCCCTTCATGAGCACGCCGGATATTTGCCGATTCGTCCTCGAAACCGGCCGCCGAGCCCAGTTCCAGGCTCGCCGCAGGCTCCGAGATATTCGCCTGGCCGTCCATTCAATTATGGTGAATACAGGCGCGGCAAGCAACCTGCCTGTGAGAGTATACACCCAAAAGCCAATAGCAACACCTGCCAGAACGTATACCCGGACCTCTCCTCGGCTTACTCGCATCAAGATGGAAAACGTCATAGCGGAGGAGAGCAGCCAGTAGAAAAGATCGACTAATGCCATGGCCCCTTTTTGCATGCGAAACACTCGCGCAAAAAACGCGCACAGATCGTACAGCGCTCCCATGAGCATGCCCGCAGCAAGTGATGCAAGCACCGTTCGGATCTGCCAGTTCAGGCCTTCCACAGCCGTCACCTCTGCCCAGTGGGGATGATCGCGCTTATTCAGGATATCTGACGGCGGCCCAGATCATGAAGAGGAACAAGAGGCCTACTGTGATCCAAGATGTAACATTGCGTGCCCGTGCAGCCCGTTCCACTGCGCGCACCCGCCATTCTGCCAGCCCGCTTCGGAAACTCGTCCATGCTTGAACGACGTTTCCCACATGTCCTTGAGTCTCGGGGTATGGCGGAATGTCATTTTGTATTGAGTCCAGATCTGCCTGCGCATCGTCGACCGCCGACATCCCTGCATTGTATGAGGCGAGGGCCGCTATAATGTCACCATCGTAACGGTCTATGAGATAACGAAGGTACGCCGTCCCAACATGGATGTTTGCGTCAGGATTGTATATGCACATATTCCCGCACGCAGGTGGCGCGTGATCACCGCTACACTGGGCGCTGGGCATGAACTCCTGCCATGTGTCCGGCATCAGCTGCATCAGTCCGCGGGCACCCCTCCAAGATACTGCATCGGTCTGAAACCCGCTTTCCTGGGATATCACGGCTGCCACAAGGCACGGATCGATCCCATTGCGTAAACCCTCAAAGTTTATCGTCTCTGCAAAAGGCATGTCCCTCACTTCAAGCCTTGCAGAACTGTAGTCACCCAGGATATCTAAGGCAGCGACGGAAAGCTGATCCACGTACTTCACACCCGCCCAAGAGTAGACAGCAAGAATGATAATGAGAACTGTCAACGATATCGGCCAACGCTTCGGCATCTTCATCGACGGTCGGAATATGGATACCGCAAAAACGACCGGACTGATGATCACGCCCAAGATCCCGGTAACGATCCTGAGCCCCAAACCCATACTGCTCTTCTTCTGTGTTGTCGGTTTTCTCCGTTTCGGCGCGCTGCGCTTAGGTTTTCTTGACATACGTGGTCCCCCGGCAAGGCGTATTCTCCTAAAGCCAAGTTAATTGCATATTCTGATTGCTCAGACCGATTCAATGCAACCTAGCTATTCCATTCCTTCGCCCTGCACTGTCACAGTAGTTCGTCGCATTTCGCAAGAATCCTATGTGTATAAACTATTTTCAATGTCTATTACACTCTTCGCCCCGTCCCGATGCCCCTCCAACCACGTTCCCAAAGGGCCGGTAGATCAGCCCAGCCTATCGGAGCAATTTGCCCAGCAAGCCTCTCCCCTTCTTCGGGCTCTCGTCGAAATAGTCGCATGTCTCAACATACCCCTCGATCTCGATCGTTCCGTCCTCGAGGTTGAGCTGCCTTATGTGGAGATCATGCCCGGTCACAGTGAGCGCTCC
>DUWJ01000162.1 GCA_012842765.1 Bacillota bacterium
ACGGATCTGTCGACAGGACCTTTCAACATGTTCCTCCCATTCCTATAGCAAGGTTTTCCTTGACCAGTATTGACATGCAACTCTATGTTTGCTATTCTAACCTTAACCGGTTAAGTTGTCCTCAGAAGGTTGTCCAAGACAACACGAAGCTGCTTTAACTGCATGCTCGAGTATGCTAGGATGGCTGGATTTGGTAGGATGTCCCTGGCACAGAGCCGGGGCGAGCGGCGGGAATGAATGCCCGCCTTCTATTGGAACTCGTGCTTAATCGGTTAAGTGGAGAATTATTCGTTCCTTGAAGATACGATTGCGAGGATTTTCGCGGTTCGGCTACCCAATCTTGATTTTGGAAGGTGGCTTGGTTATGTCTCCCACGATCCGTGACATTGCCGAGGCAGCTGGCGTATCGACGGCGGCAGTCTCTTACGTCATCAACGATAAGCCCGGTGTGGGCGAGGAGACTCGTCGCAGGGTGCTCAAGATAATGCGCGAGATGAACTACAGGCCTAACCCGCAGGCAAGGGGGCTCGCGGCCCGACGCACGGGAATGATTGGGCTCATGATCCCCGACATTACCGACCCATTCTATGTCAACATCGTCCGCGGCGTGGAGGCTAAAGCCAACGAGCTCGGGTACACCTTGAATCTGTGCACCACCCACGGAGATGCCGAACGCGAACGTGACGTGGCAGAGCTCTTTGCCAGCGGAGGAGTGGACGGGGTTATCATGATGACATACAAGCTCACGCCCTCTGAGCTTAAGGAGCTAAGCGAGGGGCGGGCCCCCGTAGTGGCCATCGATAACCCCGAGGCTGCAGGGTGGGTGCCATCAGTACTCGTCGACAATATTGCGCTGGGGCGGACCGCTACATCCTATCTGACAGAACTAGGCCACACACGGATAGGATTCATCCATGGCGTTGAAGGGTCGATTGCGTCTATGCGGCGTTATGAAGGCTATGTGCAGGCGCTGAAGTCGCAGGGAGCTGAATTTAGCCCTGAATTGGTTGAATATGGGGGGTTCACGCATGCAGGGGGAGTCGAAGCAGCGCGCGTACTCCTGTCCCGTCCACAGCGGCCTACAGCCATTTTTGCCGCAAACGATCAGATGGCGCTCGGAGCGATGAGCGCTGCAATGGAGCTTGGCCTTTCGGTGCCTTCGGATCTATCCATAATCGGGGTCGATGATATTGAGGCGGCGGCTCTCGTGGTCCCTGGCCTCACAACGTTGAAACAGCCTACGTGCGAGATTGGGGCGTGTGCCGTCGGGATCCTTGCCGATCTGATCCGTAGTCCCGAAGGCGATGACGAGGCAGGCGCTTCAGACGTTGGTCAACGGGTATTCGAGGCTAGGTTGATTGTTCGCGGATCATGTGCTCCCCGGCAATAGGATTGACGGCGGGAACCTTTACATACAGAAGCGATGAGAGGCGGCTGAAAGTCATATGAGGAGATTCGAATCGAAATACGGCTACTTCGATGAAACGGCGCGAGAATACGTGATAACGACTCCCCATACCCCAAGGCCCTGGGTGAACGTGATATGTCCGGGAGACTGGGGCCTTGTCCTTTCCCAAACCGGCGGCGGTTACAGCTGGCGCACGCATGCGTCGCTCAACGCCATCACCCGCTGGTCTCAAGACATTGTGCGCGACAATTGGGGAAAATACATATACGCGCGTGATGATAACTCAGGCGAGATTTGGTCTCTTTCGTGGATGCCGGCAAGGCGCAAGCCCGACCGATATCGCGTAAGGCATGGAATTGGTTATTCTGTCATAGAATCCGAGAATTCGGGTATTTCAAGTGAGCTCACGGTCACCGTGCCGCCAGGCGAGCCTCTGGAAGTGTGGCTTGTCGAACTTTCGAATGACGGCAGTGAAGACCGTGAGCTCTCGCTTTTCACGTATTTCGAATGGTGTTTGGGCGCATCGCCCGACTGGCATCGTGAGTTTCACAGGACCTTCATCGAGACCTCTATCGAACCGGATGCGAGCACCATGTGGGCACGCAAGAGACTGTGGGAGATCCCCAATGATAGGGGAGAGGCTTGGAACAGGCCGTGGGAGTATTCGGCGTTCCATGCATCGAGCCTCGATGCTGCTGGTTTCGAAGGCGACAAAGAGGCTTTTCTCGGAATGTATGGGGATTTGGCAAGGCCCGCAGCGGTGGCGCGTGGCGTTTTGTCCAATTCACATGGCAAATGGACCGATGCAATCGGGTCGATCCATGTGAAAATCAAGCTGCCCGCCGGTGAAAAGAGGCGTGTGTCCTTCCTGCTCGGTGCTGTGGAGGCGGGCCGTGAAGATGACGCCCGCGCTCAGATCGCACAATACCGTGATCCGGGTGAGGCGGCAGACGCCATGCGGCGCGCCTCGGAGTTTTGGTGCGATCTTCTCAAACCATACGAAGTTAGGACGCCGGACGAGGCATTTAACATCATGAACAATACCTGGCTTCCCTATCAAGCAATCTCCGGGCGGATGTGGGGTAGGACCGGGTATTATCAGGCAGGTGGGGCTTATGGATTCCGTGATCAGCTCCAAGACAGTCAGGTTTTCCTCCCACTCGATCCTTCTGAAACGGCAAAACAGATAAAGCTGCACGGGGCGCACCAGTATGTTGACGGCCATGTCGACCATTGGTGGCATCCGATCTCTGAAATAGGCGGCGGCGGCCTCTATTCCGACGACCTTCTTTGGCTTCCTTTTGTTACTATTGGCTATCTAAAGGAGACAGGGGACTATGCCTTGCTCGATGAGGAGGTCCCATACCGCGACGGAGAG
>DUWJ01000021.1 GCA_012842765.1 Bacillota bacterium
TCAGCCCCGTTCCTGGTGGACAATGGGTCAAAATGAGGAAGACGCTCAATGTTTGTTTTTGGTGAGGTCTTGGGTTGATGTTGTGGGCAAGTTCAGAAAAACAAGGCCGTTGGCTATTGACACATATACTATGCGGGCGTATACTGTCAGTAGCAAATCCCTACTGATTCAGTAGGGATTACGCCGAACCAGGCAGAAGCAGTGTTCACATGTGAACAGCACGCAAGATTCGGTGGCGGTCGAATCTGCAGGCTATGTCAGGCGGTGACGGGGGTGATACGGTCAACCACCCCAAGCCCAAAAGCGGGGATTGACTTGGATTGATTGACTAAATATATAGGCGCCTTCATTTGATAAGGCTGAGTATGAGGAGGGCTTTGTTTTCGGAAGACGTAACACAGGCTGTTTTGACCTGCGCAACAAGTTGGATGGCACATGGATCTCGGCATCGGCCAATCCTGTGCGAAAGGAGGGGAAAACGCTACTTCCCCCCGCACCTGAGAGCGGGGGCCTCCGTAGCGTGACATTCGATGAAGCTTAGTTCGCGCACTGAATACGGAGTTCGGGCCATGGTGGAACTTGCCGAGGTCCACGGGAGCGGTCCCGTGGCGCTGAGAGAGGTAGCCGAGAAACAGGGCATATCAGAGAAATATCTTGAACAGCTTTTTGCGGCTCTTCGCAAAGAAGGCTTGATCTACAGTCAACGAGGAGCCCAAGGCGGATACACTCTGGCAAAGGCACCGAAGCACATAACAGTAGGCGATATAGTCCGAGCTCTCGAGGGTCCCATAGCTCTGTGCGATTGCCTCGCGGACGAAGAGGGCGAGGCTATTTGCGACAGGATGGGAGAATGCGCAGCGCATCCGCTGTGGGTGAGGCTTCAGGATGGAATAACGTCGATTCTGGATTCAACTACGCTGCAGGACATGATCGCCGGAGACCTGAGGGATTCGGCGAAAGACATTGGGGGCAACAAAGAGGAGGAAAGGCCTGATGAATAGGATTTACCTTGACAATGCCGCCACGACCCCGGTAAGGCGCGAGGTTTTCGAGGCCATGGTCCCCTACCTTACCGACAAGTATGGAAACCCTTCGAGTATACACTCATACGGGCGCGAGGCCAGGGCTGATCTGAACCGTGCCAGGGAGCAGGTGGCGGCAGCGATCGGCGCCGCTCCGGAGGAAATCATCTTCACGGCTGGCGGATCTGAGGCTGATAACCTCGCCATAAAGGGCACGGCTCTCGCCATGTACGGCGAGAAGTCCCACATCATAACCTCGGCTGTGGAGCATCATGCAGTGCTGCATTCTGTCGAAAGCCTCAAGAGACTGGGTTTTTCAGTGACCATACTTCCGGTTGACTCCGAGGGCATGGTCGACCCTGAAGACGTGAAGCGCGCGATAACCCCTGAAACCTGCCTTATCAGCATAATGTATGCCAACAACGAGGTGGGCACGATCCAGCCCATAGAGGAGATCTCGCGGATTGCGCGGGAGGCCGGGGTCTTGTTCCACACTGATGCGGTCCAGGCTGTCGGCCACATGCCGGTGGACGTAAAGTCCCTCGGCGTGGATATGCTTTCCCTTTCCGGACACAAATTTTACGGGCCCAAGGGAGTGGGCGCTCTCTACGCAAGGAGGGGCGTGAGGTTGGCACCTCTAATCGACGGAGGAGCACAGGAACGCAAGCGCCGTGCGGGGACTGAAAACATGGCTGGAATCGTCGGGATCGGCATGGCCATCGAGCTTGCCGTCAGCGAAATGGATGAGGTGTCGGCCAAGGAGGAGAGGCTCCGCGACAAGCTTATAGAAGGTCTCACGCAGCGCATTCCCGATGTGAGACTCAATGGCCATCGCAGATTGAGGCTACCTAACAACGTGAACATGAGCTTTCTCTACGTAGAAGGTGAATCGCTCTTACTCAACCTCGACATGGAGGGTATTGCCGCATCAAGTGGATCGGCGTGCACATCGGGTTCTCTTGCTCCATCGCACGTTTTGATGGCCATGGGGATACCTCACGAAGTTGCCCATGGTTCAGTCAGGATGACCCTTGGGCGCTACACCGAGGATGCCGACGTCGAAAGGGTGCTCGATGTGATGCCTCGCATCGTGGAGAAGCTTCGCGCAATGTCGCCTATTTATGTGAAGACGGAGTGTGGGATCAAGGAATTCTGTGCTAACGCCCATGGTTGCGATGTGGCGGAAAAACGCTAGATATGGTTTGAGTTCGGCGGGGCTGTCCCCGCAGCTTTGGGGAGGTGCACTAAGTGTACAGCGACAAGGTGATGGATCATTTCAGCAATCCGCGGAACGTGGGCGAGATACCCAACCCCGATGGAGTTGGACAGGTAGGAAATCCGGTTTGCGGGGACATTATGAGGATCGAGATCAAGGTAGATGACGGAATCATAACTGATATAAAGTTCAAGACCTTTGGATGCGGGGCGGCCATTGCCACGTCTAGCATGGCTACGGAGATGGTCAAGGGTAAGACCTTAGCTGAGGCCCTTGAGGTTTCCAACCGGGCTGTGGCCGAGGCTCTCGATGGATTGCCTCCGCAGAAGATGCATTGTTCCAACCTCGCGGCAAGCGCGGTGCATGCGGCTATCAAGGACTACCTTGAGA
>DUWJ01000163.1 GCA_012842765.1 Bacillota bacterium
CCCAAGAACTTTCTCATGCAGCTCAGTCAGTAAGGCAAATGTTGGCTTACAACATATACTCATCTCAGTGCCTGTATTTCATCTAAGTGATTCCCATAAGTAACTCCCAATGAGTTTTTTGCGCTATCGGTTAGCCTTCCATATGATGTCTGCTAGGAGTAGACACATCTTTGCACCTATGTCGCAGTGCGGTAATTGGTTCGCATTTGTGCATCGACAACGCACGCGGTTTTGGGGGATCTTGGCCTTAGCCATAAACTCAGCCGCACCGGGATATGATCCCCGGGGCAAGGCCAGGGTAGATGGCGTAATCGAAATCCCGGTTCGACGCTCGCGGGCAACCATCTTCTTTGCAACCACGAAAGCGACGCGCATACGCTCCCGACCATGAGATCCGTGTGAGCGCTCCGACGGTTTATGCATTCAACGCACTCATATGAAAGGGCGACTTGGGCCTGCCTTCAAGGAATATGTCTATTATTTGGTCGCTTTTCGGGCGCAGGTGTCTAAGTTTTAGACTAGCCCCGTCTAAATTTTAGCCGCTTGAAGCCGGAAGGCAATCTTAGGCAGGGGTAATCCGGCATGCACTGTCACAAGGACCCAGTTTCCGGGGATAAATAACTATGCAGAAGTGCATATACCCACATATTGGCTTAGAGCGCAAGCGAGTGTCTAAGTTTGAGACCGCTACCGTCTAGTTTTTGAACGCTTTGCGATTGCAAATGGCTAAGACTTAGACTGGTCTGCAAAACCTGCTCGCCCCCGCGGCGAACCTTGGCCGGCTCCACGCTGCACGGCGCTTTCCTAGGCTTCTACCGAAGGCCAGTAAAAGACCTTAGTAGTCCCCCGGCTAAGTCGCAGACAACGGCAATACAAACTCGAGGACTGCGAAGAGATTTGTTGCGGTCTAATTAGCAGTCTTGCGGTCGACATGGATGATATCACGAAATGTTTTTTCAATCATAAGGAGGATTTATGTTTCACATGTAGAAGCTTTCCGTAGATATTGCGAAAAATTACACAAAGTTTCGGGCTTCGTGTAATTTGGGTCAATGTCGGTCTATTGGTTGCATTTGACGCTAGGGAGGTGATCATGGCATAGGCAAGGCGCTCTGCTTGAGCAGTCGAAACTGTACTCACGATTTGAAGAATTTTATCTCCAGCAAACAGGAGGCGAACGTAGTTGAGAACGAAATCTAAGTACACTGGACTATTGCTCGCGATCGTAATGGTCATTGCATCTGCTTTCCCAGCCTTTGCTTGCACATCAGTGCCAGTATCGAAGGGCGCTTCCGCAGATGGATCAGTTATGACAGCGCATACGTGCGACGGTTGGTACGACGCCAGGACATATGTCGTGCCAGGCAAAACACACAAGCCAGAAGATACGTTCAAGTGCTATAGAGACCATCTGCATGCCGACTATGCAGAGCCGGAACTGATCGGGGAAATTCCCGAGGCCCCTGTAACATACACGTACTTCCACGCCGGCTATCCTTACATGAACGAACATCAAGTGATCATGGGCGAAACGACCATCGGCAACCGGTCAGAGCTCAGCACCGACATAGGGCTTCTTTATATAGATACCCTCCAGATCCTCGGACTGCAGAGAGCGAAGACGGCACGAGAGGCAGTCCAGATCATGGGCGAACTAGCCGAGACTTATGGCTACATCGATGGCGGCGAATGCCTCACCGTGGGAGACCCGAACGAAATATGGCACTTTGAAGTTATGCCTCCAGGCAACTTCCAGAAGGGCGCCATTTGGGCCGCCGTCCGCATCCCCGAAGGCCATGTTGGCGTTTCAGCCAACAGAAGCCGAATCTGCGAGGTCAACCCGGACGATCCAGAGAACTATATGTGCTCATCCAACGTATTTGATGTAGCCATCGAAAATGGCTGGTGGGATCCGGAAAGCGGCGAAGAGTTCTTGTTCTGGAAGGCGTACTGCCCCAGCAACTGGTTTGGATGCAAGCTCCGCGAGTGGAGAGTCCTCTCAATGGTAGCTCCCTCCCTTAACCTAGATCCCAATGCCGACAGGTATCCCTTCACCGTCAAAGCCGAGCGGCCAATCACTGTTCAGGACATGATGAACATCTATCGCGATCACTATCAGGGTACGGAATTCGATATGGCCGACGCCCCAGGATGGTATCTGAAGGATGCCGAAGGTAACCCTGTTGTCGACAAACAGGGTAACCCTGTGAAGACCCCGTACGCGCAGCCCAACCCAGGCACCGCACGAAGACAGCATATAGGAATCCCAGTGAACATGCGAAACATCGCAGTTCCCTACTGCTCCTACTTCACGATAGTCCAAGCACGCGACTGGCTCCCTGATCCAGTGGGCGGCCTTTGCTGGTTTGGTCTGAGCAACCCGCTGTCATCCGTGTATGTACCGATCTACTGCGGAGTCGACAGCCTGCCAAAGAACTACGCTGTTAACGACAGAAAGGTCTTTACCTTCGACAGCATGAAGGAATCGGCATGGTGGGTGTTTGAGTACATGGACAACCTCGTCAGCCGAAGATACGTCGACATATTGGCCGACCTCAACAAGGTGAGAGAACCGTTCGAGGCCGAGCAGTTCGAGCTTCAGCCGGTGATCGAGAAGGCTGCCGTGGAGCTCTATGAGAAAGACCCCGCTCTGGCCAAGACATTCCTGACAAACTACACACATTCGAGATGTGCCAAGGCGGTTGACACCTACTATCGGGCGGCCGAAGAACTGACGTTGAAGTGGAACGACAACACCTTCTAGTCATCTGGCCTTTCATCTGTGGACGATGATCCGCAGAATTGTCCTCGGTTTCGCCAGATGGCGAAACCGAGGGCTAAATCGTAGTAGGTCAACACAAGTGCTTCAGGAAAAGAAAGGAGATTTACACAACATGAAACACTCTTCTGTTCGACGAACAATCCTGATTGCCATTGCAGCAGTCATGAGCATGATTCTGTCAACAGGCGTATGCTTCGGCTCAGTCAGCAAGCCCGCAGGGATCGAGATTCCTGCAAAGTTACCCAAGCTCGACCAGCCGGTTCTCATAACCTCAATTGGACAGGCTCCGGGCGCATCATGGGCTAAAGTGCTGATGAAGCAGCTGAAGATCGACGTCACCCATGACGATATGGTTACCGCCGAAGACTTGGTAAAGGCGAGCAAGAACCCGAAGACCGCCTACAAGACCCTGATAATGTCCATGGGAACCAGCTTGAAGGGAATGGGCGGCGCAGGGGTAGATATCGACAAGGAAGTCGCAAGATGCAACGCCCTGGCTGATCAGGCTAAGAAGCTCGGAATGACCATAGTAGGAATTCAGATAGAGGGAAGCGCGCGGCGGACGGACGAGTCCGACGAGAAATCGAACAGAGCAGTCACATCGAAGTCCGATATTCTCATCGTGAGGAAGGAAGTAGACAAGGACGGCTTCTTCACGAACGCAGCAAAGCAGAAGGGGATTCCGATCATCAGGACCGTTGAATCCATGGATTTCAAGTACGCGTTCAGCGTTCTGTTTAGATAATAGACAAGAGAGCTTAACGCCTTAATTTGTACTAGGACGAGGTGGAATAACCTGTGTATGCTCACGCAGCTATGGTCCTGGCGGTGATAGCCGTCGCCTTCGTGATCGCGATCCTACTCCGCTTGGGCACTGAAATATCTATGCTCATTGCGGCAATAGCAGGCGCCATCGCGCATGGGGCAGGGATCCCTGCCCGCCACATCGTGGAGGGGACCTTCACATATTTCGATGTGGTTTTCATATTCATCACAGCTACGTTCTTCATGAACCTGCTGAAGGAAGCAGGAGGAGTAACCTACATTGTGAGAGGCATTATATCGAAGTTTCACAAGAACCGTGTGGCGCTTCTTCTGCTTCTTACACTAATAATGCTCGTTCCCGGCGCCCTGACCGGATCCGGCACAGTGACTGTGCTCGTCGTCGGATCATTCGTGGGCACTGTCCTAAGCTATATGGGCATCCCTAAAGATCGGGTCGCAGCCGCCGTGTTCATGGGATCGGCAATGAGCGCAGCTGCGCCTCCGATCAACCTTTGGGCGATGATGGCGGCGGCCGGCGCTAACATGCCCTATGTTGGATTCACTCTGCCTCTCGGCATAATATCTGTCGCAGGCGCACTGTTCTCCATATTCTATTTGGCGCGCGGGAGCAAGCCCATAGATGCCGAGCAAGCTTTGAAAGAAATTCCTGAGGCGCCTGAAGGCATGGCTTGGTACAAGGTGGCGATACCATTTGTCGTCTTCTTCGGCATCATCGTACTGGGCAGACAGTTTCCCTTTTCGATGCCGGTTATAGGCCTTCCGCTTGCCTTCATGCTCTCAGCTCTGGCAGTAGTGCTCCTATCTCCGGTCAAGTTGCGAGTATTCGAGATCCTTTCGAATACAGTCGAGGATCTTCTGCCACTGATAAGCACAGTAACAATAGTGGGGATACTCGTGCAGATCATGGCTCTATCGGGCGCAAGAGGCTTGATATCTCTTTCGGTGGTCACCATGCCGCTGGCAGCCATATTCGCGGCGCTCTTCGTGGTGCTTCCGGTATCCGAGGGAATATTCCAGTATGCTTCGGCCCCTCTGTTGGGAGTTCCGTTGGTGTTCCTTCTCAACATGAAGGGTTATGATCCCGTAATAGCTCTGGCGGGCATGGCGTCAATGTGGCCATTGGGAGACTGCCTGCCGCCGACTGCCCCTGTTGGAAGGGGAGCTGTCATGGCTGTGGGATACGATGGAGACTACAAGGCCTTCCTCAAGCAGTGTCTCGTGCCGGCGCTGTTCGTGTTGGTCATAGGAACGCTGTTCGTAGTCTTCAGCCCAAAGCTGGGATTTTTGGCCCGTGGATGAACGAACGGAGGAATGTCACATGCAGAGCGTTATAAGCGTTTTGTACTATGTAATTACGGCAATGATAACCGCCGTGCTCATGTTTAACATGTTCCGCGCCAAAGACATCAAAAAGGTGATCTTGTATGCCGCGGTGCTAATCCCATTCGCGCTTCGTGTAGCGCGCATCAAGTAGAGGCTGTGGAAGGAGGCGGCATACACGCATGTCTAAGAAGAAAGATCAAAATGGCGTAAACAGATGGGCAATGCTCATTGTCATCGTCCTATGGCTTGCCGTCGTGATTCCCGGCGGAAAGGAGATATACGGGCATCGCCACTTCGATGAACCCGTAGTGCTCGGACCTGGAGTCACCGAAGTCAAGAAGCTGTCAGACTACTCTCCAGCAGTCAAAGGTACCATCAATGACTGCAACATATACGTGCTTGACAGTGGCGAACCCGGGGGAACCGTGTTCGTTTTAGGTGGAACACACCCTGAGGAACCCGCGGGCGTGCTTTCCGCTGTGACAATAGTGGAGAACGTGATCCCCACTAATGGGAAAATTCTCGTTGCGGTGCGCGGAAATTACAGCGCATCCACGGTAACCAGGCCGGGCGACGCATATCCGCTGTATTACAGCATCAAAACGGATTTTGGCGAAAGAACGTTCAGGATGGGAGACAGGTGGAGCAATCCCCTCGACTCCTGGCCAGATCCTGAGGTTTACATCAACTATCCCAGCAAGCAATTGCTTGCATACATGGATGTTCGCAACCTCAACCGCACCTGGCCCGGCAGACACAACGGCATGATAACTGAAAGGACTTGCGCTGCTTTCATAGACTTGATCAAGCAGGAAAACGTAGATCTCTTCTTCGACCTGCACGAAGCAGAGCTAGAATACTCAGTTATCAGCACAATAGTGGCGCACCAGAATGCTGCAGATATCGCGAGCATGGCTTCGATGATGCTCTCTTCCACCGAGTTCCACATGGGGATGGAGTACTCTCCCGAAACACTCCATGGATTATCCCATAGAGAAGTGGGCGATTTCACCGATGCTCTAGCATTTGAGATTGAGGTTCCAGAACCCTTCCTCGATAGAGTGCGCGGAGTCACCGATGAGAAGCTGCTTCTGGAAGGGAAAGACGAGTTCGTGATGAAAGC
>DUWJ01000164.1 GCA_012842765.1 Bacillota bacterium
AAGACTCATGTTGTCGTCGCAGACGACGATATTGTGGATGTGGTTGGGAGGTACGCTGAACCTCTGTTGTGTACAGGCGACATGTTGGTAGTGAGCGAGAAAATCGTAGCTATTACTCAGCACAGGGCGTATCCAGTTGACCAAATCAAACCTTCGCGGCTTGCTCGTTTTCTCTCTCGGTTCGTGTATAAATCGCCCTATGGAATCGGGCTGGCGAGCCCGTGCACGATGGAGCTGGCTATAAGGGAAGCTGGCGCGCCGAGGATAGTGGCGGCGGCGTGTGTGGCAGGGGTTGGCAAGCTTTTCGGAGCTAAAGGAGTCTTTTACCGGATATGCGGCGCAGACGTGGCCGCAATCGACGGCCCATGCGACTATACTATCCCGCCCTACGACAGGTATGCGATTTTGGCTCCGTCGAAGCCCAAAGATGTTGCTCAGTCGTTAAGCGATGCTACTGGTATGCCGGTGGCGATTGTGGATGCGAATGACTTGGGCGTTTCCGTACTTGGATTATCGGCGGGATGCCCCGAGCCGGAGCTTATAAAGAAGATCCTTGCCGATAATCCCCTTGGGCAGTCATGTGAGCAGACTCCCATTGGAATAGTGCGCCAGGCTAAGGATATATAGGTTATAGCGGAACTTTCAAGATTCGACGTTTTCTCGGCGTTCAAAGCGGCCTGAAGAAACAGTGATAGCCGTGGTTGGATGTGTGTTTCTTGTAGGTGACGACGATCGGCAATAAAGGGAGAACAACGTCAGGCGCCCACCTCGTGGCCAAGACAGAATGTGGCAAGCCGAGTTGACTGCTTAGCGATTACACAGAGACAGACAGCAGGCAATGCACATCGATTAGCACCCATCTCAATTTAATGTGGGCACGTGTGCCATGGTGCTCTTTTGGCTGGAACATCCAGGGTTTGCGTTAACCCCCAAACTAGGCCCGCGTGACCTTAGAAGAGGTGACGGCAGTTACGGTTGCTACAATGCCCACGTGCACTCGGTTGCAGTTGACGCCCTCTGATTCCATGCGTATACTGACTACAGATATAGTTAGTAGTGCTTTAAGACGACGAGATGGGGGGTATGGGCATATGGGAATGCCTCCTCTGGGCGATCAAGAGTTGGAACTGCTACGATTTATCACCGAACATTCGCCGATCACGGTGCGTGAGGCTTATGAGAACTATGGAAAGGACCGGGGCCTTGCGCGAACCACAATCCTCACAATGATGGAAAGACTCAGAAACAAGGGTTATCTGACTAGGTCGGAGGGGAAAGGGGCAAATGAATATTCTGCCTGCTTAACCCGTTCGGCGCTCATGCGCGGAGTGGTGCGTGGATTCGTGAAAGAGACGCTTGGAGGCACTCTGTCGCCTTTTGTGGCATATATCGCCGAAGAGGCCAGTGTAAGTCCGCAGGAACTTGAAGAACTAAAGCGACTTGTTGAGGAACTCGAATCGCGGGAGGAAGAGAATTGAGGGGCTGTCTGCAGTATCTGTTCCAAATCTCATCCCAATACTGGGCAAGTTCCATGTGGAGGGCTTTCTATCAGGGGAGCCTGGCGCTCGCGTTTGTATGGGCTGTATGCAAAGCCTTCCCGCACATCCCCGCCCGCGTCAGATGCTGGCTATACCGTCTTGGATTGGCCAAATTGTTTCTTCAATTGTTCGCAGCGCCTCAGATCGATCTCGCTGTTTTGCCTCGAACTCGAACCGTAATTGCACATGTCGTGTCATATCATTTTGCTGAGCAAATACCCACCCGCGGAGATCTGGCCCGGGGGGTTGGCGGGCCTTTGATGGCTCTTTGGATCATTGGGGTCACCATAGGCGTGGCAGGGGTCGCGATAGCTTATGCAAAGGCGCGCTCCATGGCGTTGCGCAGCGTGTCAGTACGTCGAGAGGAGCTCGATGCCATGGTGGCTCGGATATGCCGAAGCATGAAAATCAGCTGCCTGCCCGAGCTTGTAGTCGCAGGCTGGGCATCTGTCCCGATGACATTGCGAAGAAGGGGCAGGCATGTTGTGGTTATCCCTCTAAAGTTCTTGGCTCCCGAACGTCAGAGCGACCTGGAGTTGGTGTTGGCCCATGAGTTGGCCCACATAAAGAGGCACGACTTGAACTGGAACTGGCTTCCTACCGCGGCCAAGATTCTATTCTTCTTTAACCCTCTGATCTGGGTGGTCGATCGTGAGCTCGGTATTGCTCAGGAAATGGCTTGCGATGAGATGGCTGTGCGCGCTACTCGGTCTAAAGCTGCGAGGTACGGCAGGGTTCTCCTCACGATGGTCAGACCGGATCGGGAGGCAGGCTCCACATGGCGAGTAGCGACGGCGTCTGCAGGGGCGTCTGCCGAAGTAATACGGAGACGCCTGGTCGAGCTAGGTCACATGCAGGACCCGCCTGCAAGAAGAGTGATGGCATCTATAGTGACGTTGCTCTTCATGTGTCTGCTGGTCATGCCATTTCAGATTGTAGAGGCTCCACGCGATGGCCTGCCTCGTCCTGGAGTGTCGAGGATCAGAGACAAGATATACATATCCGAGCCTTGGGGCGAAAAAGCATCCCTCGATGGAGTGACTATAGGCATCGACTTTGAACCTTCAGGCAAATGACGGTTCAAAGAAGACATTGCCATGGCCATCAAGTCGCAGCCGACTGACGCTACCTGTTGCCCTCAACACTTCCATAAGAGATCCACTGGCCAACTTCGGGCATTTTTGCGGACGATTGGGTTTTGAACCGTTCGCCGACAGATGCTTCAGACTGTGTCGATAAAATCGCGCTGAGCATGTAGTTTTGGTAGTATGCAGGGTAGCGAGCAACTTGTATCTTCGCAGCCTAGTCGGGCCTCTTGCTCATCTGCATTCCAATCTTTGGTTACTCATAACCATCGCCACGGCTTCTGTTGCGAGGACACGCGTGTTCGCAGAGCCGCATGGTGCAAGAGGCACGGTCTTTAGGAAGAATCGGTATTCCCTAAAAGATCAGGAAGTGAAGGTAGGGAGGCCTGCAGCTCTCCTTCATGGCGCTATAGACTGCCAAACGGACGGCCTTGACGTTGTGGTCCAGGGTCTTGGTGTGCGAGTTGAAGCTCGTATGTGAGCCCGCACAAGGTATTGAACGTCCAGAGGCTGTCTAGTCTACACACTCCTGTTCATGCGCGTCGGCAGGGGGCTCGATGGCGATGGTGTCGTCCTTTTTGACGTATGCTGAGAATCTGCTGTGGACTTTATCGAAATCCTTGAGGATCGCTTCAGTCATCATGTCGAAAGGAACTACCACGTAGCGCCCTAGAGGGGAGTGACGGGGATTGTATAGGAGGGTCCCGGTGACGTTTTCCAGACTGATCTTCACGCCCTCGGGCGTGTCCGTCTTGACTACGTCGAGCGAGACAAGAAGGCCGACCAGTTTAAACAGCTCCTTTTGGGCGGAGAGAAAGTTGCCCAGGGAGTAGATGACCAGAGTATCGCCTACCATGGTTACCGGCTGCACTACGTGAGGGTGGTGTCCCACTATTATGTGGACGCCGAGCTCCGCGAGGTGCTCCGCTATCTCCGTCTGCTCCTTAGTAGGCGCGAAAACGTATTCATCACCCCAGTGCATGGAGACGATGACCACATCAGCATTAGCCCTGGCTTTCTCCACATCGGCCCTGGCTGTCTCGGGGTCGTAGACGTTCACGTAGTATGCCTTGCCATTGGGGGGTCTCAGGCCGTTGGTGAGGGTGGTATAGGCAAGGAACGCACACGTGATGCCATTTACCTCCACCGTCTGTATTTCGTCCCGATCCGTCTGGCTAAAGTAGCTTCCGGCTGTGAGGACGCTTTCTTTACCGCTCCAATACTCCAGAGAGCGCAGAACAGCATTTTCCCCTCGGTCCAGGGTGTGGTTGTTCGCTAACGATACGAGGTTGAACCCGGTGTCGATAAAGGCGTCCCCTACCTCCTGAGGGGAGTTGAAGCGTGGGTACGTCGACAGACCGAGCTCGACGCCGCCTAGGATTGTCTCCTGGTTGTAGAAGGCGAGGTCGTGGCGGGCAATGCGGTCGGCGATGAGGCGGAGCATAGGGCGAAAATCGAAGGCGTCGTCCTCTACTCTGGCGGCGTTGTACACACCTTGGTGGATAAGGGCGTCTCCAACAGCAGCGAAGGAGAAACGGGAAGACATTCCCGGAGCCCCGGGCTGTGCCCAGAGAACGAGAATGAGGGAAAGACTGATAAGGACGAGCGGAAAGGTCTTTCTTCGGATCATGATCTCCTCCATGAGCATGCGTTTCAATCAATAGCTCAATTCGCCCCGCTCAGGACATACTCCTCTTCGCGTTAGCCGGGTGTTGTCATGATGGGGGATCCTGACACAGCTTTCTCCTCTAACCTCCTTGAGTTTGGTATAATCATAACATCAGCAGGGCTTCATGCCCGAGGCACTGGGGTATTCTGAGCATTCCTAAGCGGCCAAGGTCTGAATTTCAGACGGAGTCAGGTTGT
>DUWJ01000475.1 GCA_012842765.1 Bacillota bacterium
CGTGGCGTGATATACTAGCTGAGCAGGTTGGGATGTGCCTTTTTCACAGGGTGCATCCAAAGCGACAAGTGAACATGTTTGATCGTGCCGAAGTGGTGGAATTGGCAGACGCGCTAGATTCAGGGTCTAGTGGGGGTTAACCCCGTGCGGGTTCAAGTCCCGCCTTCGGCACCATTATTTTGGGCAGGATTGTTTCCTGCCCATTCATTTTGTTTCACATCTGAGGGCCCATGCTCTGAGCCTGGCGCAAGAAATCGGTTCCGATCGCTGGCGCCAGGCATCGTAATTTCTGCTGTCGCAGCACTGAAGTGCTGAGACAGCTTCAGATGGCCTGCGGTATCTGGCAGGCCAAATTGGCAAGCTTCGGCAGCGAGACCACGCGAAATCGGCCGCTACCCGCTGACAAGCTGGCCACGCCACCGCCTACGGGAAGATGAGCATGACTACGGCAGTTGCCCCAATCCCCACTAATGCGCCTGACCAAAGCTCGCCTTTGGAATGCCGCTTCATAGAAAGCCTGGCCCAGAATACGAGCGGCAGAAGGGCAAAGGCCCAAAGGGCAACAGGGCCTATGACCATTGACACGAGAGTCACAGGGCCGGCGAAGCCGCATGCATGGCCGCTTGCTTTAAACTTGAAGGCGGCGTTTATCAGGCTTAATAAGCCTCCTGATGCAAGATATGATAGAAAGAATGCAGACACAATCCGCGGAGCCTTGGCTATCAGGCAAACTGCGGCGCCGACTACGTAGCATATGACGGAAACTATAAATGCCAATTTTCTCTGACCTTTTCTGCCCATCGCTCTGATGCTCGGCACCATGTACGCTACTACATATGAAAACAAGGGAATCGCGGTGAGGAGCATCAATGTCACCAGATACCACGTCGTGCCATCCCCAAACAGCGTAGGATCGTAGTGACGAACCGTTGCTGCAGCGGCGCCCGCCATTACGGGGGGAGCGGTAATGATGCCTATCAATCGGGCAAACCAGTTCACTGTCTTTTCTTCTTCCATAAGCTGTCCTCCGTTCTTCAGCGCTTACCGAGTAAGCCTCTATTGGATAGTGCGCGGCTAGGGAGTTTGGGTTGCTTGAAGTTCAGGCCTGACCCGCCCGGTGAGGATGGGATGCTTCTTTGGAACTGTTCACGTTGCACGGTACAGATGCGATGGCGGAACGAATATCGGTCGGAAGCGAGCAGCGCGAGCACTTAACTTTAATAATATTCTTCACTGGACAGGAGGCTTCCTGCCTCGAAAGCTGGAAGCCCAATACTTGCAGACCATTTCAATGCGGTTCTCGATTGCGTTGTCCTATCTGCCTGCCTGACCGGTGCGTATAACCCTGCGGTAGCTGCTTGATATACATAGAACAGGGAGACAGGCTTCTTTGACGGTTGGCGCAGCCCCGAAGGTTCTTCATTCGATTGACGATTCCGCAGGTCATTCATCACAGCCATTACCGATGGAGTCTTAGCCGCCTACATAACCCTTCTAGGTGCTTTTCGGATATCGGGGCACGAAATCTGGCCGCTCACGAATGCTCTGACATATCGTGAATAGCATTATGTCAAGAACTCGCGGCCTTGCGAGGTAGATGCGCTGATGGCTGGACAGTCTTGATGTAGTAGGTTCTGTGAAGGCTGGAAAGGTCAATATGTATTCGGGCACGCGCA
>DUWJ01000165.1 GCA_012842765.1 Bacillota bacterium
ACTACCATGGCTGTGCCGGTTACAGCGTCCTCAGCGATAGAGCGGCTGGCTGCTGCGTTCAGAGGATATGTAGTCCGAACCCAAGCGAACCCCAGAGCCATGATGGAAAAAGCCATCGAGGCGCGAGTAAGAATGGGAGAGGCCAGTTTGCCTCACTTTCAGCCTGTAATGGATGGGGTTTTTGCTCTTGCGGTGATCCTTGAGTATCTTGCGAGGGAGGAGACTACTCTTTCGGCGTTTGCACAAATTGCGCCGAGATCGTATATGACCAAACAAGTTGTGGATTGTCCCTGGGAGGACAAAGGCAGGGTGATGAGGAGGTTGATAGAGGAAACTGATGGTGAGGAGGTTCAGCTGATCGACGGAATAAAGGTCTACAGTGACCACGGCTGGACTTTGATTCTTCCAGACTCCGAAGAGCCTTTGTTCCACGTGTACAGTGAGGCGCATAGCCAGGAGATTGCGGAGGAAATAGCCGGGATCTATGTCAGTAGGATTGCTGAAACCATATCAGATGCGGGTGCGGTCTAAAGAGCGCGCAACGCGCAATTATGCGTAGCAGCCTGATTAACCCGACATTGATATTGAAGCAGGCCCACAAGCTTGAGGGCGATGGGGCTTGAAAAGTTCAAATGTGAGTGTTGCTTCATGAAAGTATGGCGCGCGGCGAGCGCCCGCGGCTTCCCTCTGTCGAGCACCTGGGCTTACATAGTTGCTCTGCCTGCGTACACCATGTAGTCTATGTTGGGAAACAGGTTACTCTGTTCTTCCAGCTCAGAAAGCCATTCCGGATCTATGTTCGATGATTTTATGTCATCATACAGCCCCAGAAAGTGTGCGGTATGCGTTTCAAACCGCTTTTTTGCATAATCGATGCAGGTTCCGGCTTTCATGATGAAAGCCCAGTCGGAGCTCTGAGCCAACAGCAGTTCGCGTGCGGCTTGAGCTAGGGCGCGCCGCGTCAACTCCGGTTGGGGATGTGGGTATGAGCGGGCCAGTTCCGTCATTCTCCCTGCCATTGTGTGTAGGTGCGGGTATATCCAGTTGTTGCAATCTGCCAGCCATACCTCGCTGTACCCCATGTATCCCCAAGACGACATGGATGGAGTAGCGACCTGGTTTTTCGGATAGAGCTCCAGGTAGTCGGATGGGGTTAACAGGGCTATGGTGTTTTGGTCGTATGCGATTTTGCGGATCACGTAATCGAGGAACTCAGGACCTTCGAACCACCAATGACCAAAAAGCTCTGCATCGTAAGGAGCCACTACTATGGGCTTGCGGTCCATCACTGATGCTAAGTATTCTACTTGACGCTCTCTGTTGAAGACGAAATTGCCCGCGTGTGTAGCGGCTTTTTCAATTGCCCATTGACGCACATATGGCTCTTTTCGATCTGTATTTCCTGTTACCCGGTAGTACTTCAACCCAGTTTGGAGACGAATAGGGCAGTTCCCCATGAGGGGTTTGATCGATTCCCAATCAAGCTCATATCCGATATCTCGATAGAACTCCCGGTAGTCGTAATCCCCGGGGTAACCTTCCTGTGCGCTCCAAACCTGTTTGGATGATTCCATGTCGCGACCGAATGCTGCCACTTTTGAATGGCAGTACACGGGGGCATACACTCCATATCTGGGCCTAGGCGAAGCATTGAGTATGCCGTGGGAGTCGATGAAGAAATACCTCACTCCGGCTTCTCTGAGGTATTCATCTATCCCTGGTGAGTAACCGCACTCCGGGAGCCAGAAACCTTTGGGAGCGATTCCAAATACTTGCCTGTAGTAGTCGATTCCCGCAAGAATCTGCGCGCGGGCAGCTTCGGGACAAACTTCCATCAGCGGGAGATATCCATGTGTGGCTGCAGTAGTGATGAGTTCGACATGACCTGAATCTGAAAGATCTTGGAGTCCTTTCGCCATGTCGCCGCCCAGTCGATTCCAATAAACGTCTCGCGCTTCGCGAAAACGGTCTCGGTACATTTGTGCAGTATCATGGAATGCAGGCAACCAACGCGTGCGCGCAACCTCTCGTTCTGCCAGCTCTACGAGGTTATTCATGTAGTCGGAGAATCTCTGCTGTAGCAGCGGATCGCGGAACATCGAAAGCAATGTGGGCGAAACCGATATTGTTATTCGGTAAGGAACCTCTTCATCGGCCAGTCGCGAGAGGACTATGTAAAGAGGGATATAGGTTTCAATTAATGCTTCGTAGAACCATTTTTCTTCCAGGTAATGTTCGCCGTCGGCGTGTCGCACGAAGGGAAGATGCGCATGCAAGACAAGAGCAAGGTAGCCATTTGGAGTTGACAACAACTACGACCTCCCATTTCCCCGGTTCGATCTGGAGACAATCCACGAAACGCTTCTATGCATGATGCCGTCATCGGATGTGGCGGAAATGTCAACCGGGTGGTCTCCAAATGGCAGAGACAGGCGGACTGAGAAACTGCCATCAGGTCTGACAGGCATCGGCATGCCGCATACTTCCACTTTAGCCCCTGCTTCCGTTGCTCCGTGAATGATCAGTTCGGCATCGGCTCTCAACCAGAAGCCGCGTGGGGCTCGGTGTACTTCGCCAGGTTGGCCCATAGGGCTTCCGACTGCTCCCACTCCTCCCGATCCGAGGGCAATTTCGTGAAGCAGTTCTTCGGCGCGGGCATGCCTGGAAATACCCGGCGATGAAGGCGATAGGCCATGCGATATGTAACCTTCCTCAATCTCGCGAATGGTTAGCCACTCTTCGTCGACAATCCAGGATGGACCTATCCTTGGCGTGTGGACGGTATTCGACCGCGAGATCAGGTAGAATTGTGAGGCGCCCGTAACCAGCCCCAGGTCAACACAGTAGGACCTGTCTGATTCCTCCACATTTATGTACCAATTGTTCGCGAAAGGATGGACCTCTTTGTCGAAACTGCGGACGGAATTATGGCCATCGAATGTGACGCCTGTTACATCGTGGACGCGGAGCGTCAACTGTGAGCGGTCCAACTCTTCTCCCAACTGGCGGCGTAGGTTTTTGGCCATGTCTTCGGCGATTTCCCAATATGCGTGCATCCAGAAGGGATCGCGAACTTGAAGCACTATTCTGGTAGCCCCGTAGAAACCCGGCAAGACCGTGGGTTTGTGGCGCCGAGCGGGGTTCATCTGTAAGTTTTCGGTCTCAAGGATCGTGATCTCCGGGAAGCGTCTGTGTGGAAGCGGCTGATCGCTCACTTCGGGCGGACTCAGTTCGATTCTGGCATCTTCCGCCATCTGCTGCTCGTGCTGGGACACGCTGGGCGTCCCTGCGCCTTTTTTGTCTATCGGACTAACTTTATCGAACGAGTCCTGCACTTGTGGAACCTCCCTTTAAGCGCCAAAACACATAAGGCTCAACGGCTGGTGTTGGCCGTCTGTCAATCTCTCGCTTAGTCTGCCCGCGAGAAATGCGGGTTATCCCATACCGGATACTCTTCTCGCTTTGGGCAACAATAGTTTATGCTTCAAGGAGGTATTTACTATGGACCACATTGGAACGTTTTCTCTGGTGCTTCATTCTCACATCCCATATTGCCGCAGATCCGGAGTGTGGCCATTTGGAGAGGAGTGGGTTTTTGAAGCAGTGGTGGAGACTTATATCCCTATACTGGATTGGCTCCTGAATTGCCATGAAAAAGGGGTCGGACCCAATGTTACGCTCAGTTTTTCCCCGGTATTGGCAGAGCAACTTGCGGATGCATACATGAAGTCCCGCATCGTAGAATACATGGACGCTCGCGCCAATGCGGCCCGCGCTGATCTCATGCGACACGAGTTAGTCCACGACGACAGGCTTGCAAGGCTGTCAAGGAAGTACGTCGAATACTATGAAAACGCTAAGAAACGATTCATAGATTACTACGACGGCGACTTGTTGGGCGCCATCGCCAAGCTTGCCGCCTCGGGTAGAGTTGAGGTCTTGGCTACATCGGCCAGCCACGCCTATCTGCCATTGCTGCCTCAAGAATCACGTATTCGCACTCAGATTCGCGTCGGTTACGAGGCATGCCAACGGCACTTTGGCGTTTTGCCCAAGGGCGCATGGCTTCCCGAATGCGGATACAAGCCTGGCGCAATCGAGCGCGCGCTGGAGGAATGTGGAATCGAGTATTTCATAGTCGATACTCCAGCAATAGCTGGCGGTGGCCCGCGAAACCTGTATGGTGGCGTTCCTGAGGCTTTGCGGCGCAACATTGGGGCTGGCTTGCCGAGTATGGCAACGCTCATGCCGTATCGCCTGCGTGGCTCCAAGATGGCTGTTTTCGGGCGCGATGAGGTGACAGCTGCTCAGGTATGGTCGAGGGATGTGGGGTATCCGGGTGACGGCAATTACCTCGAATTCCACAAGCGGGACGACTCATCCGGACTTCGTTACTGGAGGGTTACAAACAAACTCCTGGATTTCGGGCAGAAGCAGCTTTACGACCCTGAGGCTGCTCTAGCAAGCGCAAGAACCCATGCACAGCACTTCGCTGGTGTAGTAGAGGAAAGGCTTGGTGGTTACGCAGAGAGGACAGGCAGGCATGGGATTATTGTTGCCCCCTACGACATGGAACTTTTCGGGCATTGGTGGCATGAAGGCGTTGATTGGCTTTCATTGGCAATGGACGCGCTCTGTGCATCGAATCGCGTCGAGTGTGGCACCCTGGGATCTTACTTGAAGCTGCACCCGCCCGTGGATGAACTGGAGCTCCCTGAGTGTTCGTGGGGGCATGGCGGAAGACATGGTGTATGGTTCAACTCTGAAACGGAATGGATGTGGCAGGAGATTGAGAGAGCCACTGCTATCGGCCGCGAGCTTGAAGGGGTAATTGGGGGCCTAGACGGGGTCCATAAAATCATGGCCGATCAGGCGCTTCGAGAGCTGATGTTGTTGGAAGCGAGCGATTGGCCCTTCCTCGTGACAACGGGTCAAGCTGGAGGATATGCTCGTGATAGGTTCGCGCAGCATCTGTCCGATTTTGAGGTTCTGGCGCAGGCAGCGATGGCTAGGGAAACCGATCTGCGATCGCTGGAGGTTTTGGAAGCATCGTCTTCCCGCGATTCGGTCTTTACATGGATCGACTGGGGAAGCCTGTGATATACTCGGAAGTACAAACTGAGTATGCGACGGGGTTTTTATGCCCGGGCTGATCTCTCCGTCTGGCCCTGTCTTCTGCAGATCTGGATCACTGTTAGAGATCAGCTTGTTTCGAACTTTCAATCACATTGGAGTTGTCGCTGAAATTAACGAGTGTGACGGAGATGTGATTGTTTCCTTACGAGGTTTGAGTATCCGAGATTTGCAGTGTGACAACAGCAATCGATGATCATCAGGGGATGAGAGCATGGCAGAAACTACAATCAGTGGGCAAGAGCTTTCTTGCATCGTAATAACTGGGCTTTCGGGAGCCGGTAAATCAGAAGCGGCTAGGGCTTTTGAAGATCTTGGCTATTTCTGCATCGATAACCTTCCGGTCATGCTTATTCCCAAACTTGCGGAGTTGCTTTCCGAAACATCGGGTCGCATTGATAAAGTGGCGCTTGTTATAGATGTGCGCGGACAGGACGTCTTCGGCCAGCTTTCTTCAGTTTTCCGTACTATGGATGATTCGGGGTTCAACTACAAAGTGCTGTTCCTGGAAGCTTCCGATGAAACCCTCGTCAATCGTTTCAAGGCTAGTAGAAGGCCGCATCCATTGGCGCCAGAAGGCGGAATCCTGGACGGGCTCAAGCTGGAAAGACAGTTGCTAGCTCGGCTGCGCGCTGGGGCTGCACTGGTGATCGACACGTCGGATTTGACGGCTAGGCAACTGAGGGCGGAGATCGTACGGAGATTCGGAGATAATTCCGGTGCGCCGACTATACAGCTGACTGTAGTCTCATTTGGGTTTAAATATGGTGTGCCCGCCGATGCCGATCTTGTGTTTGATGTCAGATTTCTTCCCAACCCGTTCTACGTGGATTCGCTCAGGAACCTGACGGGAAACGATGAAGAAGTGAATGAATACGTAATGCGATGGCCGGTGACGAAGAGATTCCTCGATAAACTAGTTGATTTATTAAGATTCTTGTTGCCGGAGTACGAAAGGGAGGGCAAGTTCAATCTCGTCGTTGGGATTGGATGCACGGGAGGACGGCATCGGTCTGTTGTTATCGCGAATCAGTTATCGCGGCCTCTGCGCGAACTCGGATACCGCACGCATACAATGCATAGGGATATCGATATCGGCAGCGGGGATCAACCCGCATCGAAGTAGGGGGGACTTTAATGCGTCACAGCCCTGTGCCTAAACCCTTGTCCCGCAGGTTGCGCGTTGTGGCGTTGGGCGGTGGGACCGGGCTTTCTACTTTACTGAGAGGCTTGAAGGAATATACAAATAAAATCACAGCGGTTGTTGCAGTCACAGATGACGGTGGAAGTTCTGGCAGGTTGCGTCAGGAAATGGGCATGCTTCCTCCAGGGGATATCCGAGATTGCCTGGTTGCGCTCGCAGATGCCGAACCGCTTATGAAAGAGCTTTTCGATTACAGGTTTGACGGTCAAGGGCCGCTGGCAGGTCACAATTTTGGTAATCTGTTCATCGCAGCTATGTCTGACATAACGGGCGACTTTGAACTTGCCATAAAAGAATCGAGCAAGGTACTGGTGGTGAGAGGCTGCGTGTTGC
>DUWJ01000166.1 GCA_012842765.1 Bacillota bacterium
CCGAGTCCCACCACTGACATGCTGAGGAAATTCCACAGGCCATCAGTATGGGCCACAGGCTGTCCGTCAAATCCGAACTGGAACCTGCCTGTGAGGAGGTTGAGGAGTGCGGCTACTGCGAATATGGCCACAAAACCATTGAATAGGTGTGGATCGCGTATCAATATCAAGTCTCTGATTCCCCCTGCCAAGCAGAGGCGCGAACGCTGTGCTACCACCCCAACGATGATTCCAGCAAGCAGCGCCAGTATGAGCGGTGCGTGCATCGAGCCAGGACCGGTCTCACTGAAGAAGATGAACGCAGGAGCGGCCACTAAAAGCGCGATCAGCGCAATGCTGATCAGCGGCATTACAGCCCCGTTTCCCTTATGCATTGCTGTGCTTCTTCCCAAAGTAAAGCCGCGCTTGAGGAAGAGTGTTCCTATCCATATGCCGAATGCAAAACCCGCAATGCCCAAAAGCGCATTGAGGTCGCCGCCTGCCAGGCGCAAAACCATCCTGAGCGGGCATCCCAAGAATACCAATGACGCTATCATTACAAAAAAGCCGAGAACAAACCGGAGAAGCGGAGATGATCCGCCCCTGGTCTTGAACTCCCCTGCAGCCATTGCAGCGATCATCGATCCGATGATGAAGCCCGGAATCTCGGGGCGAATATACTGAACTATCGGAGCGCGGTGCAATCCCAGAGCTCCCGCGATGTCACGTATAAAGCACGCAACACATATCCCCATATTGCCCGGATTGCCCGTTGCCACCAGAATGATGCTGAGCGCTCCCACGATAGCGCCGGCAACTATTACGACACGACGTTGGTTCATAACGACGACCTGACCTCCCTTAGAACATGGACTCCAACTATAAAATGGAGAAAATGTAGTCTCGCACAATGTGGAGCCAATTGAAGTATATGACCATCTCCAGGTGTTCACAATACAGACTATTAATAATTCGTATCAATTGAATTACGCTATCTAATATCATGTTGACAATGGCGGTGTGCCGCGAGATACTTGCATAAGGGGGCAAGCGGCCCGCGATGGGACGCGTGTTTTTCCCTGCCGTCAACGATTGCCGTTGGCCATGCTTACCTTGAAGCCGGAGAGTGAATTGACATCATGGACATAAAGCAACTCTCTATCTTTCTTGCCGTCGCCAACCACGGTTCCTTTACCGAGGCCGCAGTATCCCTTTTCATGTCGCAGCCGACCATCAGCGTGCAGATTGCAGCACTCGAGCGCGAACTAGGGGTCACACTTTTCGAAAGGAAAAGCCATGGAGTGACACTTACTCCTGCAGGTCAGGTGCTGAAGCCTTACGCCGCCGATATCCTCGCCATGCGCGATCGAGCAGCGGAAGCCATCGACCATTACAAGTCGGACTTCTCGGGAACCCTAACATTGCTGGCCAGCAGTGTTCCAGCAGGGTATGTGATCCCAGAGTTCGTGGCCGAATTCTTGGCCGAGTACCCGAAAGTCTTCATCCAGTTGCGCCATGCGGATTCGCAAGAGGTGTGGGACAGAATTCTCAATTACGATGCAGATCTAGGCATCGTCGGATCAATTGGCAACGAGGCTAGCATAGAATCATTTCCCATCATAGAAGACGAAGTGATATTGATCGCTCCTCCAAAAAGCAAATACGCGGCTTGGGGAGATATAATTGACATAGAATCGTTGCTTGCCGAACCCATCGTCTGCCGCGAGCCGGGGTCTGGCACCCAGGTCACATTCGATAAGGCACTGCAGGAGCACGGCATAGACCCCCGCGGACTCAATATCAGAGCCCGCCTTGAAAGCGCAGAGGCAATCAAGGCGGCAGTTGCAGCAGACGCGGGATTGGGGCTTGGCATCGTGTCAGCGCGGGCCGCGGCTGCGGAGATAGCGGAAAGAAAGCTGAAAGCCGTGCGCATAAAGGGCATCGACCTCCATCGGCAGCTTTACATGATCAACCACAAGCGAAAAGTCCTATCACCTACTGCTCTGGCCTTCCGAGATTTCGTCTTGGAGAGGCTCTTGCATCCAAGAGAATCGACTGCGG
>DUWJ01000167.1 GCA_012842765.1 Bacillota bacterium
ACCCAACCTTGCAAAACAGGCCAAACCCGTGAATATACCCAGCTCTCCTGCGCTCGCTGCTTGGTGATGTACCCATAGGCCTCCGTAAACACTTGGATATAACTCCTGCAGCATTGTTCCCATGCACGCCACATCGTGGCAAACCCTTTCTGCGCCATCCATGGTAATGCTGGTTATCAGCTGAATCATTAAGGGCTCCATGATTTTGACGAGTATCCGCACGCTTCGTCTCTCACAGCAAGTTGCCCATGAACTCTTTGGCCATCACCCGCAATGTCTAAGGCGCATATGCCCCAGCTTCAGGCGTAGGAAGGTTGGCGAAAAGAGCCATCTTCTTCTCCGGCAAGTTTCAAAAACACAGACTCCAGACAAGGTTCTCGCCTGGTTACAGACTCGACCCCCACTGCTGCCAACTCCAACACCCCCATAACATCGAAGAATCCACGCTCGTCAGGAACATCAATATCGATCACCGTGTATCCGGAATGGCTTACACCGAAGCCATCCAGCCATTTTTCCCTCACCTCTACCTGCCCCAAACCGCTCAAAGCGGTTCGAACCTCTTCGGTCAATGACCCTGCTAGTGTCAAGGTATAAGCTCTGAAAGCGAAGACGTCCAGAAGGCGCCTGACTGTATCGAGAGCCAACACCCTGCCTTCATTTAAGATACATACTCTATCACATACATCCTCTGCCACATCCATCTGATGAGTAGTCATGATCACAGTACACCCTTCTTCATGGGCCATGCGCTTGATCGCCTTGCGCAGTTCCAGAGAGGACATGACATCAAGGCCCACAGTGGGCTCATCGAGAAGAACAACCCGAGGCTCTGCCGCAAGGGCAACCGCCAGGGAAACCTTTTGCTTTGTGCCCATGGATAGGTCATTCACAGGCCTATCGGCCACTTCTGCAATGTTGAAAAAGTCCAGCCATTCGCCGGCGCGAATTCGAAGCCTCTCAGTATCCCGCAGACCTTTCATGATGCCAAAGTATTGTATGTTCTCCCATGGCGTCATCCGAGGGTAAAGGGTGCGTGCGCGATCCAATACCACACCCACACAGCTCAAAGCCTCGGGCCTTTGCTCCACCACATCATACCCTCCAATAAGTATCGTGCCGGATGTGGGAGTAACAAGCCCCGACATCATCCGGATAGCGGTGCTCTTCCCCGCTCCATTGGGACCAAGCAGGCCCAAAATCTCTCCCTTGGGAATTGCCAATGAAAGATCGCAGAGGGCAACAACGGGCTTATCGCATCGCCGACGCCTGAATACCTTGCGAGCTGATTTCATGTCAACGACCAAATCGGACAAGAATACCACCTCCCTGCGGCCATCACTACCTGTAATTGTAATATCATAAATCAGGATAGTCAACCATTTAATGGGTTAACCATCTGGCTAGTCCCACTCGACTAGCATTGCCATAAAGTCAGGCGAAGCGCTGATATCGGCTGAAAATGGCAAGGGCTAGAGAAGAAGCAGTCTCGGGGTTGATCGCTTTACCCGAGCAACGGTCCGGATCCGAAAAAGCGGCATCGTAGCAAAAGGACCCTAACAGGCATGAAAAAACCCGTGCGCTTCCACACGGGTAACCAGAACGACACGATTGGAATCAATATGGGGAGTCAGGATTACGCAACTTGCCACAGGCAAGCATGCCTCAACCCACAAGGTACATTGGAGGAAACTTGCAGTCAGCTATTCCTCCTCTGCCCACAACCTGCACAGGTTGACTACTACTTCAGCAGCCTTCTCCATCCACTGTACGCACGCCCACTCGCGCCTGCTGTGCATGTCGCCGCCGCCTGCGAAAAGGTTAGGCGTGAGGACGCCTTCGCAAGTCAGCCTCGAGCCATCAGTGCCCCCTCTTATGGGCGCAACTACAGGATCAACATTGGCCATCTCCATAGCTTCCAACGCCAGCCTCACGACTCGGGGATCTTCATCCAGTTTTTCCTTCATATTGCGATAGCCCCCGGTATGAGCCCACTTGATGCTGCATCCAGGGTAGTTCGCCTCCAGCGCCTCTAATGTCTTGATGAAAGCGCTCTCCCTCTTTTCCAGAAGCTTGGCATCGAAATCGCGGATGATGACTTTTATCGATACCTTCTCCACATTGCCTTCGATTTCGTTGGGATGCGTAAAGCCTTCCCTGCCTGACGTGGTTTCAGGCCGCCAGTCGGCGGGGATTGCAGAAATCAGTTCGGCCGCAATGTGGACTGCATTCACCATCTTTCCCCTAGCAGTTCCGGTATGGCTCGACACTCCCTCTATAGTTACAACACCATTTATTGCGTTGAAGGTCTCCTCCGAAAGCTCCCCGAGATATCCCCCGTCTAGTGTGTAAGCGTATTTCGCGCCCCACTTATCATAGGGAAATCTGGCTACCCCCTTCCCTATCTCTTCATCAGGCGTAAAGGCTATCCATACATCGGGCCGAGGGATATCAGGGTCTCGGATGAGCTCAACCAAGGCCTGCATTATACCGGCGATGCCGGCCTTATCATCCGTGCCCAGCAAGGTAGATCCGTCTGAGGTGATTATGTCACAGCCTATTGCAGCAGCAAGCGCTGGCGAATCCTCTGGGCTCAAAATGACGCCATGACCGATCTCAATCTCTCCGCCCGCATATCCTCTATGCATTACGGGTTTTACCCCTTCTCCTGGAATTCCCGGAACAGTGTCGAGATGAGCCATGAAACCGACTGCCGGCGCAGGCTTGTCCAGATTTGACGGCAATCTGCCTATGACAAAACAGTGTTCGTCCACGGCAACATCTTCAAGCCCAAGTGCACGAAGTTCTTCCGCCAGCATGCGGGCGAGATCCCATTGTCCTTCCGTGCTAGGAGTCGTATCGGTCTCATCCGAACT
>DUWJ01000168.1 GCA_012842765.1 Bacillota bacterium
AAAGTGCAAACCAGTCGAATGCGTCCACTATACCAAGGAAGAGGAATTGGATGAAATTCGTCGGCAGTCCCGACTAGCTATCTATACAAACATGCTCCAGTAGAGGAGAACTGCTTTTACAGCACATTTCGGACTTGATCCGGCACGTATCACCCGGTTTCAGACTATCCAGTCGTACAGCGTCATTCATCGATCATCACATCTCCTTAGCTATAAGTATTTTTTCCGCCACTCCTCTGCCCACTGCGATCGTGCAGTCGTTTACCTGCATTAATACTGGACCTGCTCCTGCCGAGCTTATCACCATCACTTCGGATCCATCGTACAGGCCCATGTCTGACATTCGTCTAGCAAGGCCTCTGCCATAATTCCCCACATTAACCACTGTTCCCTTGCACCCTCTAGGAAGCTCGGTCAATGGCATAATCGTTTTATCCACGCAAACTCCCTCCTGCAACTATCTATTGATCGAACTCGTCTTCGCTTGGCCCCTTAACCGTTGCCAAAACCAGCATCAACATGATCGAGATCGCGTAAAATCCGATCATGGCCTGTAAGCCTGACAGACCGAGCGCGTTCCCGCCGGTGAATATGAGACTGGCCAGCAACAAGCCGAGCAGCACGGGATAGAATGCTGCAAGCAGCATCCACATCGTACTTCCCGTCTCCATCTTTACTGCCAACAATGTTGGTATGCAAGGCGGGAAGACCACCATGAAGACCATCAAAGCGAGTGCATGCAAGTCGGTCCAGCCAAGATCGCCTTCAGCGACGCTCTCCTCAAGCCTGACCCCGGTGTCGAGTCCATAGATACTTCCCAAAGTTGCGACGCTGCTCTCTTTCGCTGCAAATGAACTGATCAGTGCTATGTTGACTTTCCAGTCGAACCCTGCATACTTGGTGACCGGTTCGAGCGCCCTGCCGACTATGCCCAAAGCGCTGTGGACGATGATGTCATCACTTGCGCGAGCTCTTAGGGCTTTTCGCTCTCTTTCAAAGGATCTGTAAGCCCTTGATATTCTGGCGGCTTCCGGATCCACTTCGATCATCCCATTCGTTTCGAATCTCCCTCTGTTCACCAACTTATAGAACTCCAAATTCTTGGCCATGAAATCCTTGTGCACTTTATCGAGCTTGGCTTCGCTCCTTGCAGCTTTCTTTGCGGCATCGAATTGATTGCTGAAATCGATCAACTCTACTATCCCATTATCCGATAGGAGCTGGGCGTACACGGAATCGTCGTCCACTGACGCGAGAAAAGCATCGACCATCTTGTCTGCTTCTGCGGAATAGGCCGTCTTCTTGCTTGCGTTCAAGCCTGGTAAGTTGGTAAGGGCGAATACAACGATCATGACCAGAAGAACCACGGATACGATTTTTCTAAAGAACATCCACAACCGTTCCCAACAGCGTTGGAAGACTCCTCTGATGGTAGGCAGGCGATAGGCAGGCATCTCCATTACGAACGGAGCCGATTCCTTGACTTTCAATACCGTCAGAGACAGAAGTTTGCTCACTGTCAACGCGATTATCAAGCTGATGGTGGATATGAAGAAGACCGCAAAGCCCTTGTGCTCTCCGTAGAACATCTCTATCAGGAGTATGTGCAGAGGAGTCTTCGCCAGGCAGTTCAGAAGGGGAATGATAAGAATGGTGGCGAGACGTGCCCGCTGATCCTTCATTCCTCTCGTAGCCATGATGGCAGGGACAGCGCATCCTCCAACTACTACGCCCCCCAAAACCATGGGAAACACAGATTGTCCGTGTA
>DUWJ01000169.1 GCA_012842765.1 Bacillota bacterium
CTCCCTGACGATACAAGGACCCTTCTATAGGTTGTAAGGTGCTCCACGACGTTGCCTGCTCCCCGCGCGACACATGTCAGCGGATCCTCAGTAAGGTAAACGGGCATGCCCGTGACGTCACAGAGCAGCCTATCCAACCCCTGCAGCATCGATCCGCCGCCTGTCATGACGATGCCCTTATCGATCACGTCCGCCGACAGTTCAGGGGGAGTTTTCTCCAAAGTCATGCGCACGGCATTCACAATCTCACCCACCGGATCGGCGAGCGCTTGCTGTATCTCTGTGTTGGAAATGGTTACAGTCTTGGGAAGCCCATTGACGATGTCGCGTCCGCGCGCTTCCATAGTCTCTTCCTGCTGCGAAGGGTAGGCCGACCCCACAGTCTTCTTTATCTCCTCTGCAGTCCGTTCCCCTATCATCAGATTGTAGTTGCGTTTCATGTAGTTCACGATGGCTTCATCCATCTTGTCTCCAGCAGTTGTAATGGACTTTGCCGCCACAATGCCGCCTAGGGATATAACTGCAACCTCCGTGGTTCCGCCGCCGATATCCACAACCATGTTGCCGGTGGCGTCTTCCACAGGGAGCCCGGCGCCGATAGCTGCAGCCATCGGCTCTTCGATAAGGAATGCTTCCTTCGCTCCCGCCTGTATTGCTGAGTCATGTATCACTCGGCGTTCAACCTGCGTAACACCTGATGGAACCCCTATTACCACCCGAGGCTTGAAGACCCCGTGCCGCTTTGAGGCCTTTTCAATAAAGTGCCTCAACATAGTGACAGTCACGTCGAGATCGGCTATTACGCCGTCCCTCATCGGCCTCACCGCAACAATGCTTGCAGGCGTTCTTCCCACCATCTTCTTAGCGTCATAACCCACGGCCAGGATCTCCTGAGAGTCGCGGTCGATGGCGATCACGGAAGGTTCCTGAAGCACTATGCCTTTGCTTCTTACATATACAAGTGTGTTAGCGGTGCCAAGGTCAATGCCCATGTCCCTTGCCAGGCCGCCAAAGAGCGAAGCGCACGCCATAACGAATGGCTCCCTTCTGTGGCAAGATTCTTAATTAGCCGAAATTCATGTATCCTTTTTCCTTGAAACTGATGTACAGATTGTCCCCTATTATCACGTGATCCAGCACTTCTATCCCGATCAAAGCGCCAGCGCGCACCAACCTCTTTGTAATTGCAATATCCTCAGGGCTCGGGGCAGGATCACCGCTTGGATGATTATGGGCCAAGATCACACCTGCACTGCCTGCGCGAATAGCTGCTCGGAAAACCTCGCGCGGATGAACTATGGAAGAGTTCAGCGTGCCTATGGATATGGTCGCACTTTCAATCACACGATTTCTCGTATCGAGGAAGATGGTTCGAAACTCCTCTTTTTCGAGATAACGCATTGACGGCATGAGCAGGTCCACTACATCTTTCGCGCTGGATATAGAAAGCCTTGGCTCCCCTTCCGACACTACGACCCTTCTGCCAAGTTCGATGGCTGCAACTATCTGAGCCGCTCGAACGGGTCCTATTCCTGGTATGCTCGATAGCTCGCATACGCCTGCTGTCGCTAGTTTTCTCGCCGTACCGCATTCTGAGAGAACCCGCGAAGCAACATCGACTGCGCTTTCCCCCGGGCGCCCGCACCTGATTATCACAGCTATCAGCTCCGCAGTGGAAAGGGCCTCCGGCCCAAGCTCGAGCAACCTTTCCATCGGCCTTTCGCTGGGAGGCATCTCCCTGATGCTGAGGCCCATCCCGCACCGTCCAGGGTCAACCTGTTTCATTATCGCACCTCACCTGCATTTTGTGTGCAAGCGTTGCCATGGCGAGGCACAACTAAAAAACTACATAACCAAAACTCTCAAGCATCAGCGCAAGCCGGCCCAATGGAAGCCCAACTACGCAGTTGTAGTCGCCCCTGATCGATTCCACGAGCAAACCTCCAATTCCCTGGATGGCATAAGCGCCAGCCTTGCCCATGGGTTCGCCGGTATCGACATATCTTGCTATTTTCTCATCCGAAACAGTCCTAAACTTGACATTTGTCATCTCATACTCAGTTGCCGAGTTGCCGCTTCCGGCATCTATCACCGAAACGCCCGAGTATACCTGGTGTTCCTTCCCTGAGAGTTTGTGCAACATGCGGATAGCATCATCCCGGTCCACCGGCTTTCCAAGGACATGCCCGTCCGCGACGACTATGGTATCGGCACCGATCACGAGCCCATGATCGATCCCGCCTGCCACGTCAGCAGCCTTGGCATACGCAAGTCGCATAACGAGATCTGCAGGGTCGGCACCGTTCACTTCTTCCTCCACAACGTTGCTCGGGATGACCTCGAAATCTAACCCAATCCCGTGCAAAAGCTGAGAACGTCTTGGCGAAGCAGATGCCAAAATCAGCCTACTCACGACATCAAAACTCCCCGCGCCCGACAGGAGCGATGCCAAAGGCGGCGCCGCCCAAAGGGCCCTCTTTACCTTTATTAAGTCTACCATTTGAATTCTACGTTTACAAGAATGTCGCATCGATCAAGACCTGGAATGACGAGAACGGGCTCCCATAGATGGAAGCCCGTCCACAACTTTTGCGCCGCCCATGGACAAGCCTTTGACCGAGGCCGCGTCAATCAAAACACTGATCAATCCGTACTTGAGCACAGAGGCTGGTCCTGGCAAACACAAACAGCGATCGCCTATACTGCGGCCTCATCTTTCTTTGCGGGCGTAATTCCTTCGACACCAGCAGAATCCACAATGCACTTCTGAGGACATTTCTCGATGCAAATTCCACATCTGGTGCATTTGGCCTGGTCGATAACGGCGAGATTGTTCACGATCTCTATGGCCTTCTCAGGACAATTCCTGGCACATAGTCCACACCCGATGCACCCCACAGAACACGCCTGCCGCACCACGGGGCCGCGCGCGTGAGATTTGCACACCACGTCCACAGACTCCCCCGCAGCACGAAGCTCGATCAGCCCTCGCGGGCACACACCCACGCACTTTCCGCATCCAGTGCAGAGCGAATCATCGACTACGGGAAGCCCGTCAGGCCCCATCGACATCGCTCCAAACTGGCATGCTGCAACACACGAGCCAAAGCCGAGACAGCCATAGGTGCATACCTTGGCGCCTCCCCCTGTGAGCTGGGCGGATCGGCAATCCTGAAGTCCCCTGTATTCATAGAGCTCCGCTGCATTTTTGCGACTCCCGCGACACAAGACTCTTGCATGCTTGGGCTCAGTCGTTGCGCACTCTACTCCCATTATCTTTGCAATCTTCTCTGCCACCGCGCTCTTTCCAACAGGACAACCTGTTACAGGCGCATCGCCCGACACAATAGCGCCCGCGAGCGCAGAACACCCCGCAAATCCGCATCCCCCGCAGTTTGCGCCAGGCAGCACTTCCATTATCTGATCGATCCTCGGATCCTGCTCTACTGCTAGCTTCTTCGATGCAGCCCCGAGCGAAATCCCGAAGATCAGCCCCATAGC
>DUWJ01000170.1 GCA_012842765.1 Bacillota bacterium
GTTGTTCTTGTGACCCTCACCGAGGATGGTCGTCTTGCTCATTCAATCCATGAGAGGTTTCATAGGCGGATGATCAATGGGATATTGCAGGATCTTGATGAGGAGAGCCAAGATGCTATCATAGTGGCTGCTGAGAAGCTATACGAGTTTTTCGAACGGGTGAAGCCTGAAGACTTGCTGCTGGATAACGATTCCCGGCAGTGACCCCAATGTTCTGTCCCCAAGACATTTTGCCCCCATCAATTGCACTTGACAACGTCTTGCTTTGGCCTTAAACTTTGAATAACAAACAATTTGAAGCACAAAGTAAAGAACGCGGCATGCTGCTTTCTGGTCTTGGGCGAACCTCCAAGGCAGGAGCGGCAGGCCTCGGGGGCATGCAAGATGTACACAAAGATCCTGGGAACCGGAAGCGCACTTCCGAAACAACGCGTAACCAATGAGGATCTGGCTATGCTCGTCGATACGTCGAACGAGTGGATAACGTCACGCACCGGCATATCGGAGCGATGGATATCCACTGGAGAGAGCGCGTCATACCTGGCTGCAGAAGCGGCAGCCAAGGCTCTTGCAGACGCTGATGTGGAGCCTTCTCAAATAGACCTGGTGATTTCGGCCACAGTATCACCTGACAACTTCACTCCGACTGTGTCGTGCGAGGCGCAGAAGGCCTTGGGCCTTTCGCGGGCGACATGCTTTGACTTGTGGGCGGGATGCACCGGGTTTATCTTTTCTCTAATGACAGCCGATGCGCTGGTGAAATCGGGCCTCTTTTCGCATGCGCTCGTGATCGGCGTTGAAGTTCTTTCAAAACTGGTCGACTGGCAAGATCGTAGCACATGCGTCCTCTTCGGAGACGGGGCGGGAGCAGTGGTGTTAAGCTCTTCCAGCCAGCCAGGCCTTGTGACTCATGTATCCGGCTCTGATGGAACCCGAGGCGACGTTCTCAAGATAGCCGGTATCCCACTAGCTAATCCGTGGATGGCTCAACATGTTGGGGAGTCGGAGACAGGCTCCCAGAGCGTGATCTGCATGAATGGCCAGGAAGTCTTCAAGTTTGCAGTCAAAACCATGGAATCGTCTATACGCCGCGTAGTGGAGCTGTCAGGCTCTAGCCTTCACGACATTTCCTACATCATTCCCCACCAGGCCAACAACAGAATCATAGAATCGGTTGCGGGCAGGATGAAAATCCCCCGCGAAAAATTCTTCACAAACCTCGATCACAGAGGGAATACGTCCTCCGCCAGCATTCCGATGGCCCTGGATGAGATGAATCGAGCGGGCCTGCTCTTGCCCGGAATGCATCTGGTGCTTGTGGGGTTTGGCGGAGGTCTGACGTGGGGCGCAAGTATGGTTCGATGGACGCGGTAATGATAAGGCTCCGTTGGAGGGGCGACAATACCTTGACCTAACGAGAAAGAAGAGAGAGCCGCAAGGCTGAGGAGGGTTACTTACATGACATTGGATGAATTGAAGGCGATCATCTCCGATCAGCTGGAGGTATCCCCGGAAGAAATATCGACTGGAACCAGATTCGTTCAGGATCTAGGAGCCGACTCCCTCGACATGGTGGAACTGATCATGTCGATCGAGGAGAAGCTTGGGGTCCGCATAGAGCAGCAGGAAGTGAAGGACATGGTTACCGTGGGAGATGTGGTGTCGTACATCGAGGCGCACAAGCAGGCTGTGAAGTAGGCGGGCCGGATATGGTATGAGGTGGGTGATGTAAGGATGCCTGTGAGGCGCCTGGGAGAGAAGCTGACGCGTCTTTTTGGCATAGAGTATCCGGTGCTGCAGGGCGGAATGGCTTGGGTGGCCGATGCACGGCTGGCGGCTGCGGTGTCGAACGCCGGAGGACTTGGGATTATTGCATCGGCTCACTTGTCCCCCGATGAGCTTCGGGAAGAGATCGAATTGGCTAGAAGCTTCGCCGGCAGTCATCCTCTGGGAGTCAACATAATGCTGGCAAGCCCGAATGCTATGGATGTCGCGAGGGTGTGCCGTGAGAAGAAAGTCGAGGTCGTGACGACCGGTGCTGGCCATCCAGGCGAGTTGATAGGGGAAATGAAGGATGCGGGCATCCTGGTCATTCCGTTGGTGGCTTCAACGGCTCAGGCTAAAAGAGCAGTGGCTGCGGGCGCTGATGCCGTGATAGCAGAGGGCTACGAGGCCGGAGGGCATATAGGCGAGTTGACCACTATGGCTTTGACGCCTCAGGTAGTCGACTCGGTCGATGTGCCGGTGGTGGCTGCAGGAGGTATCGCCGATGGCCGTGGCATGGCTGCCGCCTTTTGCCTGGGCGCTTCAGGGGTCCAGGTAGGCACCGCATTCCTTGCGGCTCGCGAATGCACTGTCCATAGCAACTACAAGCGCAAGGTGCTGCAGGCCAAGGACTCA
>DUWJ01000171.1 GCA_012842765.1 Bacillota bacterium
ATATACCGAGAGGCCTTCTTCAACTACAACTTCGGTTTTGCAGCTGCTGAGGCCATGGTCCTATTCCTGATAGTTTTGATCCTCACCATCATACAGTTCGGGCTGATGGAAAGGCAGGTGTTCTATCAATGACAACGACGCGCCGCGTTACTGCCAATCAACACAGGAAAAGGGCGATGTGGCAAAAGGCCATATGTTACGTTTTCCTTACGCTTGCTGGGGTAGTGGTCTTTTTCCCGATTTACTATGCTATTGCAACGAGCTTTTTCACTCCAGCTGAGAGCTTGTCATATCCACCCACGCTTTTCCCATCCAAGATTACGCTGGTCAGCTATGAGGAGGCCTTGAGGCGGGCCCCTGTATTCAGATTCATTCTCAATAGCTTCATAGTATCGGCCTCAGTCATGTTTGGGCAGCTTATTACGGCAAGCTTGGCCGCATACTCCTTCAGTTTCTTGGAATACAAGGGCCGTCAGGTTCTTTTCTACATAGTTCTATCCACGATGATGGTTCCTTGGGAAGTGACGATAATATCGAACTACTTGACTATCAAGGCACTAAACTGGACTGATACTTACCTGGGTCTTTCAGTGCCGTTCATGGCATCGGCATTTGGCATATTCCTCCTCAGACAAGGGTTCATGACGATACCGCGAGAGTTGAAAGATGCTGCAGAGATTGATGGATGCAGCGATCTGCGGTTCTTTACCACAATTGTGCTGCCGTTGTCTAGGCCCATGATGGCCACATTGGCCGTCTACACATTTCTTAATACCTATAACCAATATCTTTGGCCGCTTCTGGTTACCAATGTTGATAGAATGCGCACTGTCCAGATTGGCCTTGCCATGCTGCAGTGGGATGAGTCGGTAGCCTGGAACAGTACGATGGCGGGTGTCGTGATGGTCCTGGTTCCTACAGCCATATTAATGCTATTCGGTCACAAACAGCTGGTAAGCGGGCTTACGTCTGGGGCACTCAAAGGATAGATGACGAATCTGAGGCCTGCATGTGAGAAGAAATGTCTGGGGAAGGCGGTGATATGCGGCGGAGGATTGGCTAAACGTTAGGGTGTGCAGCCTGTGGTTTCGACCCGACCGAATAATGTGGGGGAGGATTAAGGATGTCCAATAAGCTGAGAGCATGTCTACTCCTGTTGACCGTGTTGTTTCTCTCCGGGCTTGTGATGGATGTCAGCTCCGCGGGTCCTACAAAGATCGTCTTCTGGTATTCCGTAGGCGGTAAGGTCGCCGAGACTACGCGTGTGTTGGTGGACCGGTTCAATGCTACTCACCCTGATGTGTATGTGGATGCGATATATCAGGGGAGTTATGACGATGCCATGAACAAACTGAAAGCGAGCATACAGGGCAAGTCTACTCCGAATGTCATGCAAATATACGAAATCGGCAGCAAGTTCATGATCGACTCAAATGCGATCGTGCCTGTTCAGAAATATATTGACAAAGAAAACCTCGATGTCTCTTCCTTCGAAAGGAATATACTAGCCTATTACGAGATCAATGACCAACTGTACTCTATGCCGTTCAATGTATCGACTCCGATCCTTTACTATAACAAGAATATGTTCCGTGAAGCTGGTTTGGATCCCGGAACCCCCCCGGTTACCTTCGATGATGTGGCCCGGTACGCCAAGATCTTAACCGTGCGTGACTCGGCGGGCAGGGTTTCCCGGCCGGGAATGGCGCTTGCAGTTTACGGCTGGTTCTTCGAGCAGTTCCTCGCCACATCCAATCTACTCTACGCCAATAATAACAACGGCCGGGACGGCGTTGCTACAGCAGTGGCATTTGCCAACCCTCAGGCTGCCTCGATTATAGATTGGTGGGTTGGAATGGTTCGGGAGGGCGTATGTGCTAATCTGGGAAGGAAGACAGCCGATACCCAAAAAGCCTTTATATCCGGGCAGTGTGCCATGACTATTGACTCCACAGCTGTGCTGGCCACGATACTATCCGGTGTAGACGGCAAGTTCGAGGTGGGCACTTGTTATCTCCCAAGGCAAGCAGGGGCAAAGGGCGGGGTGATCATTGGCGGCGGCTCACTTTGGCTTCTAAAGGCTACTTCTGCGCAAGAGGCAGCATCATGGGAGTTCATCAAATGGATGAGCTCCCCCGAACAGCAGGCATTTTGGCACATCAACACTGGGTACTTCCCGATTACAAAGAAGGCATACGACATACCAGCGGTCAAGCAGCACCAGGCCAAATACCCTCAGTTCACTACGGCGGTTAGTCAGTTGCGTGATAGCCCAATAACCAGGGCTACACAGGGTGCGCTGCTTGGCGTCTTTACTCAGGCTCGGGAAATAGTGGAGGACGCTATAGAGCAGGTTCTTGCTGGCAGGGCCACTTCACTCGAGGCTCTGAAGAAAGCAGCCCAGCAGATTGATGCAGCTATAGGTCGATACAACATGACTGTAGGCCGGTAGTCACTGGGCGCCTTGGCACATGGTTCTTCTTGCAACAGTGTTCGTGCTTTGAGTCTGGCCAATTTGTGCTCTAGACGACTTCAAAACGTTCGATCGGGCACGCAAAAGCAAGGGCAACCCAGCTGTGGGTTGCCCTCAATCGTGCCTTGTTTTGGCTATTGAGCAGTGGTTCCTATAGCCGTTCGTCCGGGTATATCGCGGCTTCAACGACGCGCTCGATTTCCTTTTCGACAGTGTTGTCCCAGACATTGGCGTTCTTCTTCACAAGCTGCAGTACGTCTTCTGCCGCCTTTCCTGACCGCGTGCCAGGATAGGCTTTTGCGTGGTAGGCAAGTGCGCTTATTGCCTCGGGGCGAATCGATCCGTCGCTGCCATGATGGGGAGTGTTGTTCGTTCCCAGCAGCAACGCTCTTGCAGCCGCGTTGAATCGGATCCTTGCTTCGTCTGCAAAAAGTGAGTATGGATTGCTCTCGAGATATGCCTCCCACCCGGCTGTTCTACGACTCAGCTCCTTCATGGAGACTACGAGAGCGCCGTCGACAAGCCATGGCTCGTTCCTTTCCACGTCATCGAGCTCGACGAATCTCGCGACCGACGGAGTTAGCATCGTCCCGAACTGTTCTGCGTAGAATCCGGCACGGGGCTGTACAGTCCACAGCCCTTCGCCAGCGTAAACCGTTGTAAGGCCGGCACGTTTGTATGCGTGTGACACGTTCTTGTCTGCGGCGATGTGGGGAAGACGGGCGTAGGCGGCGAGCATGTCGTCTGAGTCCTTCGCATCGACAATTCCCGCTATGCGCTCCAGTGATTCAGCTTCTGCTTGTGCTATTGCCAAGTGGAACTTCCTAAATTCTGCGAAGGCTAGTTCTCGGAATGCCGGAGGAGCGTTCCAGAACCTGAGCTTGTAATCAGAAATGGCTTTCTCCACAGCGTCAGCAGGATCTGAGTGGTCTATGGATTCGAGGTACTCAGTGTATGCGTCGGGCACGAGGACCGGAGTAACGTCGATTGAGGCGATCTTGAGCTCGCCGTCGACATATCTCCAAGCGGTGCGAATCATCCCTACAGA
>DUWJ01000172.1 GCA_012842765.1 Bacillota bacterium
GACCCCAACGGAACAGGGCTGATCGGTCATGATCTCACTCCGCTCACCACTACTGTTGGGGTTTTGGAGGCGAAGCGCACTGCCACCAGTCCCGATTTCGCGGCCCTCATGGTGAAGTATTTCAACGAGGCCGGGCTGCGGGAGGGCGATGTGGTAGCAGTGGGCGCCAGCGGTTCATTCCCGTCCTTGATTATCGCCACGTTGGCTGCTTCAAGGGCTATGAATCTCGAACCTATCCTCATATACTCCATAGGTGCTTCGATGTACGGCGCCACCATACCAGAGTTTACTTTCATCGAGATGTTGGACGCGATACGGGCCAAAGGGATCCTCCCTTATTACATCGCCGCTGTGTCGCTTGGCGGAGACGACGATGCAGGCGGAGGCGGCCTGTTCGAGGAATCGAGAGACATATCGGAGGAGATCGCCGAGCGCTCGGGAGCGTACGTAATACGTGAGGATTCGATCGAAAAGAGCGTAGCCAGGCGCATGCAGGTTTTCGAAGAGGCTGCAGCCGAGCATGGTCGGCCCATAGCCTGTTTTGTGAACGTAGGTGGGGCTTCGGCCAACTACGGGGCAACCTCAGCTTCACTCGACTTTCCCAACGGTTTGGTGATGGTTCCGAAAGTAATGTCTGTAGATCCCAAAAGGGGCTTGATGTTCGAGTATGCCGCAATGGGGCTGCCGGTAATAAACCTCATAGACATCAGGGGACTTGCCATCCAAAATGGTATTCCAGTAGACCCTATTCCCCTTCCAGGTCCTGGCGAGGGACGTGTGTATGCCGCTCATAGCTGCTCCAAACCCGCAGCCGCCGTCGGGCTTGCGGGCTGTCTCTTCTTGATCGGCGGAGCATGGGCAAAGAGCAGAAGGCGTTTGCAACCCGATGGCTAGGGACGCACTCGGTATAGGCAGCCTTCAGTTTACTTTCGCGGGCTGTGCCTAGAACCTAGACACCTCGCCCAGATCTCTGGGCTGCTTCGCTCCCTGCGTGCCACAATCGTAGCACGCCCAATACCACGTCGGAACCCGTTGACATGCAGGACAGAAGCTGATAACATTGTTCCTGCTGAAGTTCGATTGGCCGGCGTAGCTCAGTCGGCAGAGCGGCGCACTCGTAATGCGCAGGTCAAGGGTTCGATTCCCTTCGCCGGCTCCACTAACATACCACACGAACGTGCTAATCAATCATGCAAGATGCAACAGGAGATCTCAGAAAATGGACGCCCATTCAGGGGCGTTTTCTTTTTGTCGTCTTTCCGGAACTCCCTACGACTGACAGAGGCATGTGCTGATGGTGAACGAGACAGGAATAATCTCGCCGCTTTGCTCCGGGAAGAATGGTGCGATGGCGGATAATACATGCGCAAGCCTACTTCTCCATCACCCTGGCACCGCCTTTGCCGACACGTTAAGTCCGCTCTGCGGTTTCAGTAGCCTTTGTCAAGTGCCTCAGTCCTGGTCCACATGCCTTTGCTGCTGAATACATTGAATCAGGTATTCTATACGAGGTGAACGGTATGTGGTTGTTCCAAAAACCCAAAACGCCATCGGGTGAGGATAGTCTCTGTTATCCACCGTGTCCACCGTGCTCACCGTGTTTGCCATGTCCGCCATGTCCGCCAGGACCGCCTGGTCCGCAGGGTCCACCTGGTCCGCAGGGTACACAGGGACCGCCAGGTCCACAGGGACCACAGGGTCCTCCTGGTCCGCAGGGTTCGCCTGGTCCTCAGGGTCCCCCTGGTCCACAGGGTCCACAGGGTCCGCCTGGTCCGCCGGCTCGCATTTGTCCATGTGGCAATCTAGTGGCCAACGGATCGTTTGACGATTGGGATAGTGCTAATGAGCCATCTGGCTGGAACATTGCGGGAAATGTTGGAGAAGAAACCAAGAACGTGCATACCCTGGGATTTTCTGCAAACCTTGGAACACCGACAGGGGTAGATAACCCTGCCAAATTGGGGCAGACATTGACCGAGGTCAAATGTGGATGCTGCTATCGCTTTGAATTCCATGCCACCGGTCACAACAATTCGGAGGATGCCTTTCGCGCCCAGGTGCTCTTCGACGGCAGCGTGGTGACGGAGGTGTTGCTTCCGAGCCCAGTGGAGCCTCAGTACAGCTACTTTAGTGCCTATGTACCCTGCGTTCCTCCTGGCGTCACTGTAGACATTCTGTTCATCAAGCCTGGCGCAGGGACTTGGTTTATCGATGATGTCGGGTTCATAGCCGAGGGCCCGTGCACCGGCGGATACTGGCATCCTTTTGGCGGTTGTGATTCTGGCGTGTCCACAGTATAGCCTGAACGCAAAATGGAAGCTAACTGAAGGGCAAGCGCCAACAAGAGACAGGCATTCGGCATCGATCTGCCGACTTTCTGAAGGGCGCGTGCCCTTCGATGACATGGCCGAATACACTATACACGTATGTGGTATACTACAAAAAAAGAGATCAGTCCGGGAGGTCATGAAATAGGTGGCCAAAACTACGTTCAGCGCGTCCATGGCGTGGTCAGGCAGTGGCATGTACTGCGAGGGCGGAACGAGAGGGTTCAAAGTCGAAGTGGACGAGCCGAAGGCGCTCGGCGGAACTGACCGGGCCATGAATCCGGTGGAACTCCTTCTATGCGCGTTAGGTGGGTGCATGTCGATATGCGCTGCTGCCTTTGCCGGGGCGTGCGGAGTTGACCTGCAGGGCTTTTCTGTAGAGGTCGAAGGAGACCTGGATCCAGACGGATTTCTCGGTAAGAACCCCAATGTGCGCACCGGATATCAGGGGATACGGTATAGGATGATCATCGACTCTCCATCACCCCAAGAGAATATCGACAGGCTGGTTGAGACGATCGAGAAAAGGTGTCCCATCTCCGACACTCTGCGTGGAGTCGACGTTGTCCGCAGTGCAAGCACGTGATGCAGCAGTAGAGTGCGCGTCCTTCTGCCCTTTGTTTTGCAGGAGGGCGCGCGTCCGCAATTGGGTGGCGGGCTGAACGTCTGTGTTAGCCGTGAGGCACCATGCCCCGGATGATCGGCGTTAGCAGATGTTTTGGAGGCGAATATCCTTGCGCGAACTGGACCTGCACGGCATGAAGACCGCAGATGCCATGTCATTTTTTATGAGAGAATACGATAATGCCCTTGAGTCGGGTTCATCCAGTCTAAAGGTGATTCATGGGTACGGATCAGGAGGGGTCGGAGGAGATACCCGCCGTTGCATAAGAGCGCTTCTGTCTGCAAACCCTGCGTGCGTTGACTACGTTGCAGGTGAAGATGTTGATGGAAATCCCGGGTATACAGTCGTCTACCCTAAGAGGCGGTTGCCGTCAGGTGCTACGGGTCTCTACGATTCCATCATTCAGTTCTGTTCATCACCTAAGACAAAGTCCGCGATCGTAAGGCGTTTTGTGAGAAGGACACCGGAGAGCGAAATAGACAGGGCCTTGAGAGATCTCGAAAACAGGGGGAGATTGCGGACGTTTTTCAGAAATGGCAGAAAACACTATATAGATTCCCGATCGGGCCGCGTGTGAGGTTCTAAGGCGCAGCCTGGCAGAGAACTCATCTTTCGCAATGTGGCGTACTGTGTGGGCTGAGCAAATGAATGAGCCGGACGTGAACTCGCATGAGGAGTTTCACACTTTCGACATTGAAAGGCGGCATTGATTGATGGGCGGCAGAATCAAAGTTATCGGCGTGTTTGAGCCAGGAGAGGACTGGCATCTGGAGGACGAAGATGGCCAGCGCCTTGAGGGCGCGCTCAGTCCTGTTGCGCATCTTGTTGCCAGTTTAGTGGGGTGCTCGGGACTGACTATGCGCGGGGTCATGGACAAGATGAAAATAGAGCATCAGGGGATCGTGATCGAGGGAATAGCGGCCATCTCTGACGAGCGTCCCACATTTGTGCGGTCCATTTCGCTGGAGGTGTCCGCCCCGGGCGCCTGCATTAATGAAGCTCAATTCGCCAGCATCCTGGAGATGACTGAGAAATACTGCCTGATCGCTCAGACATTCAGACACGGGCCTGAGCTGATCCTATCAGCGAAAACAATACCCTAATAGGAGGATTGCTGGAGTGAACGATGAGCAGAAGCGTGACGTCATTAACCGGCTTAAACGGATAGAGGGCCAGGTAAAAGGCGTACAACGCATGATAGAAGAGGACAAATGCTGTGCTGACACACTGGACCAAATCGCTGCCGCGCGCGCTGCTCTGTACAATGCAGGCGTTCTGTTACTCGAGAGGCATGCGCGGGATTGCGTTATGGAGGCGATGGCCGAAGGCGGAGAAGGCGAGGTCATCGATGAGCTTGTGCGCGTGATCAAGAAGTTTGCCAGGTCGTGAAGGCCGAAGAACTGTCCGAGACAAAAATGCCGACCGGGCTGACGCTGCCATGGTTGAGACTGCAGCTGCCCGGCCGGCTTCTTTTCGACGGGTGGACATGGCGATGACTTAATCTGGAGCGAGCAGGTGCGTGAGAAAATCGTTTCCGTGAGAAACAACCCATATGTCACGTCTTATCCTGCCCGCCGCTCATAGTCTGCTCCCATAAATGGAACTTATTCAAGTTTGGCTTCGAAA
>DUWJ01000022.1 GCA_012842765.1 Bacillota bacterium
ATCTTATCCCATGCGACGGCGCATTCCAAAGTATCAATGATGATTCCATAATCATGGAGGTCCTCCCGCATGAAGGGATCGGTGAAACGGCCTTTTTCCCATGACTTGGCGACGTATCCCGTGGTATTCATCGCGCCGTATCTTTTCGCTATCCTGTTTATTTGCCTTTTTACGTTCTTGGCGAAATTCTCTTCACCCTCAGACATCCCCAGCATTAGGCAACGCTCCATACGCTTGTACCCACGAGCATCCATCATCTTATCGAGGATAGTGTCTTCTACTCCATACAGCTTTAATGCCACATCAGTCTCTTCTGGGTCGGAGATCCGGAGCACCGATGGATATCCGAACCTGCTTTGCATCATTTCGCGGGATGCTGCGAGGCCATTGCTCCACGTTGGGAAGATGTAACTGAAACGCTGTGTTGTTTCCGGCGTATACCTGAATATCTTCAGGGTAACGGATACGAGAACCCCGTATGTGCCTTCGCTGCCTATCATTATCTGGTCGATGGAAGGTCCAACCGCCGCTCTCGGGAACTCCTTTGTTTTTATATCTCCCGCAGGGGTGACATACTCCTGACAGAGGACGAGGTCTTCTATCTTGCCATAATATGTTGAGTTCTGCCCTGCTCCCCGGGTCACAACTGAACCGCCGACGGTAGCGCCTATGAAGGACTGAGGCAGATAACCCGCGGTATAGCGCCTGGAGGCTCCGAAGAACTCGGGTGCCTTATTCAGTCGCGCTTCAAGGTCGGGAAGGTACATGCCAGGTTCTACTGTGATAGTGTGGTTTACCTCATTGAGGGTGAGGATGCGGTTCATGTGCTTCGTGAGATCCAGAGATATTCCGCCATGTACGCATTCGGTGGCCCGCATGACTCCGCTCCCGCCGCCCCGCGGGTAGACTGCTATTTTATGCCTGTTGCAGTAGTCTATGATCTCCGACACATCCTGTTTGTGCCTGGGATATACGACGATATCCGGGAGGTTCTCGACGATTCCTTCACGCAGACGTATGTTGTCGTAGATCATTTTGCCATATGAAGCTTTGAGTCGCGAGTAGTCGTCTGTCGCGACATTCTCCGTTCCGACGATACTTGTGATGGCTTTGAGGTGTTCGCCGGAGAGCGTTATCGGTACATCAAAACTGACCTCCTCAAGCCCTAAGTTGACCGGGGCGCGAAAATCCTCATCGGTCATCTCGAATACTTCCTTCATAAGCTCATAGAGATGAAGGTTTGGGTGCTTGTATTCATCGGCGCCTCCCCACTTGAATATCGATCTATATGACTTTGGAGGGATTGGCCCTTCATACCAATCAGGCTCGAACGGTTTCTTGTTGCTCACAATTGATCACCTCTTCCTAGCTTTCGGGATATCCGGTAATCGCGCGCATTTCCTCATAGAGCGGCTTGAGGCGCGAATACATTTTCTTGTATACACACTTATATAGCTGGTCATATGTTTTTGCAGTCGGTGGATCTGGTTGGAAGCGGGCTTCGTAGTGAACCATGTTGGCAACTGCATCATCGAAGCTGCTGTAATATCCCGCGCCGCAGAATCCTATGATTGCAGCGCCAAGTCCAGATCCCTCGTAGGTTTCGCCGCGCAACACAGGCTTGTTGAATACATCCGCTGTTATCTGGCATATGGAGTCTGTTTGCGCGCCGCCGCCCGATATCATTATCCGTTCTATCTTTGTGCCGGAGACTTTTTCAACCTTGTCAGCCGCATCTCGTAGAGCGTATGCTACGCCTTCTATTATCGATCGATACAGATGGGCACGCGTGTGAATGTCTCCAAACCCGATTATGGCGCCGCGGGCTTCTGGCATCCTGAGCCCCGCGCCCCAGTATGGCTGGAGCATCAGGCCCATGCAGCCCGGCGGAGTCTCATGGAGCAGCTCGTTTAGGATTACCTCAGGAGCGACTCCACGCTGTTCTGCTATGAGCACTTCGCGGTATCCGAATTCTTGCTTGAACCAGTTGATCATCCAATAGCCGCGGTATATCTGCACTTCAGGGTTGAAGTGTCCTGGCACTACTGCAGGGTAGGGCGGCATGAACTTGATCGGTTCTATGTACTTTTCGGTAGTTATCTGCAATGTTGCTGTAGTTCCAAGGCTGATGCATGCACTAGTTGGATTGAGGCATCCAGTTCCGAGGGTTTCGCATCCTTTGTCAGATCCCCCGGCATATACAGGGGTGCCTACTGGCAGCCCAGTGGCCTCTGCTGCTTCAGGCGTTATGGTGCCTATCACTTGCGCGGGCCTTACGAGCTGAGGAAGGTGTCGCCGGCTCAAACCACTCATGTACCATCTGTAGTCTAACTTCGAAACGGGCCACCTTTTGTGTTTGTAGTCGAATGGAACGTGTCCTATCTGGTTTGCAACCGAGTCCGCCATGTTTCCGGTGAGCTTGTAGTTGAGCCATCCGGAAAGGAGCAGGAACTTGTCCATCTTGTCCCAAATATCCGGCTCATTTTCACGGATCCACTGTGACTTGCATTTCTTGCGAGTGAGCTCCGCTGTTTCGAGCATCCCTACTGCGCCGAAGGCGAGTCTGTAGATAAAAGGATAGGGCTTGTTGCATTCGGCCATTCGCTGATCGAGCCAGAGCATGGCCGGTCTCAGCACATTGCCATTCTCGTCAACGACTACGCAGGTATCGCGTTGGGTGGTCAGGACTACTCCTACAATGCGGCCCCAATCATCAGGAGCGCTTGATGCCAGGTCATGGCATGCCTTGCAGATGGCGTCGAAATAGACTTCAGGATCTTGCTCTGCCCAGCCTGGCTGCGTAGAAAAGTAGGGTTCAAACTCCGCCTTGCCCTTTGCCACCAGGCTTCCTCTACAATCAAATAGCAGCGCTCGTGCGCTTTGGGTTCCGCAATCAATGGAAACGATCAGTCCTTGTTTCAATTGAGGATACCCCCATTGGCATAGTAGCGCTTGCCGACGCTATTACGTTCGCGCCAGTGCCTGCCACGTTGTGGATAATGACGTCTCCCATGTCCACTCCAGTGCTCACATCTACAACAGCCTTGATGATCTCTGCCATTACACGGGGAACGTCCTCCAGCGGCACTTCGATGTCGGTCCTTACGGGAAGGAGCGGACAGGATCGGTCAGTCGTTCTCGCAGTAGAACACACGACTCTCGTGGGATTGTTTACTTCTTTTAGGGCAAAATCCCTACCCATTGGGCACCTGTTCCCCGATATTCTCCAGCCGTCTTCCACTAGTTCAGCTGTAAGATCGCAACTGCGCGGACAGACTATGCATGTAAAGGCCTTGTGTTGGGATATTTGGCCTTTGCCAACGCTTTGAGCTGTCATAATGATCACTCCTCTCCCATGTTCGATTGGCGCATCGCCAGCTCCAAAGAGAGTGGGGCATATGGATCGAAGCTTGCGTTCGTGGCCTTCACCCCTATGGCCTGCATCTGCTGGGATCGCACCACGGGATACTTCGATTCGGCGAGGACCTTGCCGCTTTGGGTTAGCCGGACCACGACATTTTGGTGTGTGCCTCGTGATCTGAAGTAGATCGTGAAGGCTTCATTTGCCATTTCGGCGTCGATGAATTGGGGAACGGAATATAGGAGATCGTCAGAGGGGCAGACATGGGTTATCTGGCCAATTCTTCGCTCTCCTTGGGCGTATTGGGCGGCACTCAGCCCGGCCACTCTGCCGCTCTGTGTTACGTAATCGACGAGGTCGTGAACGTGAACGCAGTTGCCGCAGGCAAAGAGTCCTGGAATAGTGGTTTGGAACGTCTGATCAACCTTGGGACCGCGAGTTGTGTTGGAAATTTCGGCTCCCAGCGTTTCGGCCAGCTCGTTTTCGGGAATCAATCCAACTGCGACGATGACGCAGTCGCATTCGATTCTTTGCTCTGTCCCGACGATCGGCTTCATTTCGCCGTCAACTTGGGCGATCTCTATCGCCTCAACGCGTTCGTCGCCGAAAACCTTTGTTACGGTGTGAGAGAGATAAAGAGGGATGCCGAAGTCATCTAGGCATTGGGAGATGTTCCGGGGAAGGCCCGTCGGCTCTGATTTGGCTTCATAAACAGCCACCACCGTGGCACCCTCCAGTGTCAGTCTGCGAGCCATTATGAGGCCCACATCGCCGCTTCCAAGTATTACGCACCTGCGGCCGGGCAGCCGCCCTTGCACGTTCACCATATACTGGGCTGTACCTGCACTGTATATGCCGGCAGGTTTCGTCCCGTGGATGAAGACTTGTCGAGCTGTGCGTTCTCTGCACCCTGTGGCTAGGACCAATGCCTTCGATTCAATGTTGAATATTCCGTCCCGGTTTTCCACAGTAAGTGCAAAATTGCGGCCTTCCGAGGGCCTGAAGTTATCTGGTTTACGTCCATCCCCATTGCGGGCTACATCGAGCACGAACGTTTGCGTGTAACATGTAATGTCCCGCTGGGCTGCCTGCGACATGAAGCGTTCGGCGTACTCTGGGCCAGTCAGATGCGTGTTGAACTCGATCGTTCCGAAGCCGTCGTGGACGCATTGCTTTAGGATGCCGCCGAGGCGCGCTTCGCGTTCTATGAGTCCGACTTTGGCGCCTGCGTCATGTGCGGCAATGGCTGCAGCGAGCCCGGCCGGCCCTCCTCCGATGATCACTACGTCATACGCTCCCAAAGCCTGTGGAGTGCAGTCTTCATCGTTTGTCGCAGAGAGCACTTCCGCATGCCCGATCGGTGCGTCTCTGCGGGGATTGACACTGATTGCCTCCTCCAGTTCCGGGCGTGTGGGACTGGATAGCAGATACGAGGCTCCGCCCTTTTTGGTGAACTTATCTGGGGCGATCCCCGTTTCATCGCAGGCGATATCGAGTACCAGGGGGGTGCAGAATCCGCCCTGACACCGTCCCATGCCAGTCCTGACCCTCCGCTTTAACCCGTCAAGGGTTGTGGGGGGAACAGGAGAGCGAAGCGCGGCCCGAATCTCGCCTTCCGTGATAACCTCGCATCTGCATACAACCCTGCC
>DUWJ01000173.1 GCA_012842765.1 Bacillota bacterium
GAAGGCGGGCATTGCGACTGCTAAGGTTGCAGTCGTTCTGAAGTCCGACCTGACACAGGCTTACAATGTCAAGGAGGGCGTTAGGGTGCATACCGTGGCTATATGGGGAGCTGGCCATATGGGCCGGACCCATGCGAAGCGCTATATGAGATCCGACCATGCTAAACTGAAATACGTAATAGATATCGATCGCAGCAGGGCGGCCCATCTTGCAAATGCCTGCGACGTTACTGCAACTATCGATCCGGGACCTGCTCTTTTCGATCCTGAAGTCGATGCGATAGATGTCTGCCTTCCAACTTACCTGCACAGGGAAGCAGTGGAGCTTGCCGCGCACCATGGCAAGCATGTATTCTGCGAAAAACCCATTGCGCTTACAGTGGACGATGCAAATGCCATGATATCAACATGTAATTCTAATGGTGTGAAACTTGGGATAGCGCATGTACTGCGTTACTTCCCTGAATACGAAATGGCGCATGACATGATAGCCTCTGGCAGGCTGGGGCAAATAGGCGTCGTGCGGTTTTCCCGCACTGGTCCATTTCCCAAAGGCTGGAACAACTGGTACGCCGACTTTCAGCTCAGCAAGGGAGTTTTCGTGGATTTATCCATACACGATTTCGATTTTCTGAATTGGTGCTTTGGCCCTGTCGAGCGAGTCCAAGCGCGAAAGGTTTCGACTGAAAGGCCCATGGAATACGGCCTTGCCGTAGTGCGTATGAAATCTGGTGTTATAGCTCATGTAGAGGGCAGCTGGGCACATCCCAGACCCTTCTCCTACAAGTTCGAGATACGCGGAAGCGAAGGGATGATAGAGTTCGACAGTGCGAAGGCCAAGCCTCTGACTTTGTTCACGATGCCGGAGCCTCTGGCGGAAGGAGCAGCGGCAGGAGCTGGAGCTGGGCCGGGAGTGGCTGTGTCAGAGAGCCCGCTTAGAGAGAAGGATCCATACCTACGTGAGATAGAGGACTTCTTTGCTTATGTCCGCGGCGAACGGTTGCCACGGGTGCTCCCCGAAGACGCTGTAGGGGCACTTGAGGTGGGCCTTGCGGCAATCAGCTCTTCTGATACCGGAGAGGTGGTGAAGGTCGGGTGACTGCAGAACATCAAGGGAATGAACTCAGAATAGGCGTTATCAGTTTTGCCCACATGCATGCCCACAGTTACGCTCGTGCTGTGTGTGCGTTGCCAGACGCGAAACTGGTTGGAGTTGCGGATGAGGATGAAAACCGCGGCCGAGCGGCGGCGGAACAATACGGCACTCGTTACTTCAGCGATGTTGATCAGCTTCTTGGTTCGGGTGTGGATGCTGTTATCGTTTGCTCTGAGAATGCGCGTCACAAAGAGCACGTGGTTATGGCGGCGCGTTCAGGCGTACACGTGCTGTGCGAGAAGCCTATCGCTGTCACAGTAAGTGACGGAGTAGAGATGATTGAGGCATGTAGAGTTGCAGGGGTCTCCTTGGCTACTGCATTTCCGGTTCGTCACGTGCCTGCAATCATGCGAGCGAAGCAGATGGTGGACGAGGGCAAGGTAGGCGAGGTGCTCGCCGTTAAGGCTACAAATCATGGACGCATGCCGGGAGGATGGTTCATCAAACGCGAGCTTTCTGGCGGGGGCGCTGTAATCGATCATACGGTTCACGTTGCTGATCTGCTCCGATGGATCTTGAAAGATGAGTTCAAGTCGGTCTACGCGGAGATAGACACCAGGTTCCACGATTTTGACATCGACGACTGCGGTACACTCGCTTTCGAGATGGAGAAGGGTATCTTCGCCACTCTGGATCCGAGCTGGTCAAGGCCGAGAAACTACCCCACATGGGGCGATGTTGCGATGGAGATTATCGGAACCGATGGAGTGATCTCCATCGATGCATTTTCTCAGCATCTAGTCGAGATCGGTGATTCGCAGAGGCCTGTTCGTTACAGAGGATGGGGCGACAGTTCGGATCTCGCGCTTGTAGCTGACTTTGTGTCTGCGGTACGCGAGGGAAGTCGGCCCGCCGCTGACGGGGTGGATGGTCTAAGGGCATTGGAAGTCGCTTTGGCGGCTTATGAGTCTGCCAGCTGCGGCGACGTTGCAGTTTTGAATAGGGTGGATTGCTAAACGAGCAATAGGATATAGGGCATCTCTGCGATCACGTCTCGGGCGCGGTCAGCATATTCTGGGAGGTATATATTGTGATCAAAAACATCAGAAGATACGGCGCGTTGCTTTTGGCAATTGCCCTTTTTATGGGGTTAACGTGCGGCGTATCGGCGCAGAAGAAGACTACAATTGTACATTGGCAACATCATTCTCCAGCACGTTTGGAGACAGTAAAGGCTTTCGCGCAGGAGTTCATGAAAGAAAATCCCAATGTGAAGATAGAAATCGAATCAGTGCCTCAAGACGATTTCTTCCAAAAGCTTCTCCCTGCAATTGCTGCAGGGTCTGGCCCTGACACATTCCAGATCCCTCTGGGGCAGGTTCCCGCGTATGCTGCTTCAGGAGTCATTCAGCCTATCGACTCGCGAGTGGCTACTACGCGACAGATAGAATCTGAGTTCATTACACCGGCGATCAAGCGCATGAAACATAATGGCAAGTACTATGGTTTTCCCGTAGACGTTCAGACGATAGTCCTCTTCTACAACCCTAAGTTGTTCAAGGAAGCAGGGCTTGATCCTGAGAGACCCCCGCAGACTTGGGATGAGCTGATCAAGTATGCGCAGGCGATTCATAAAAGGGACGCCAAGGGCATCACCACACAGATGGGCGTTGGGACAGGCGGATATGGTCCTACCGTGATTACGCTGATGCTTCAGAATGGTGCTCCGCTGTGGAATACAAAGACACAGCTGCCGGATTTCAATTCTCCTCAGGCCATAGAGGCACTGAAGTTCGTTACAGACCTCGAAACCACTTACAAGGTTGAAGATGCTCAGTTCGGTCGCAGAAACGACATGTTCCGCCAGGGCAAGGTGGGGATGGTCTTCGGTCACCCGGCCATGATAGGCGCCAACAAGACCACTGCTCCGAATCTGGAGTTCAGGACAGCCGAGATTCCTGCGCCCAAGGCAGGCGGCTCGCGCGCCACGCTGCTGACTTCGTGGGCTTATGTGGTATCCAGCCAGGCTGAATCGGAAATATGCTCCAAATGGGTGGCGTATCTGACTTCAGCTGAGGCTCAGAAGCGCTGGACCCTTACCACCGGGGAGCTTCCTTCAAGGAAGGCTCTGCTCGACCTGCCGGAGTACAAGAACGACATATTGCTTGCGCCTTGTATGGAATCCATGAAGAAATCCGTGCCTGCTCCGTGGACTGCCAGAAGGCTCGATGATGAGCTGATCAGAGAGACGTATCAGCTGATAACACTGAAGGGCGAGAGCCCGGCTGCTGCTCTGAAATGGCTCACGAAAGAGGCCGTGAAGGCTGAAAAGGAGCAACAGGAACTGGCAAGGCCGTAGTATGTTGTGGCCCAACGGGGCCATAACTCTCATGGTCGTGCGCAAATGGAGCTTGTATAAGGGTGCGGGGCTGGGTGTTGGTATCCCGACTCCGCACCCCTCACATTCCAGTTAGGTGCCGCAGCACGGCTATAATAAGGAGGTTGGATGCGCTGTGAGTGCAAAGACGACAACAATGCGACGATGCGGCGGCAATGAGCGCAAGTACAGGTGGTACCGTTTTCAGAAGGCTAGCGCTCCGTATATATTCATATTGCCGGGCGTGGTGTTTTATCTCATGGTTACGATTGTGCCGATGATAATGGGATTCTGGATGAGCTTTCACAACTGGAGCATCATCCGTCCGACGCAGCCCTGGGTGGGACTGGACAACTACCGGAAGCTCTTTGCAGATCCTCTCTTCTGGACATCTATGAAGAATACGCTTGTATATTCGATAGGTGTAGTCCCGTTACAGATGATATTGGCGCTTCTGATTGCGCTCCTGCTGAATACGGGGATAAAGGGGCGGAAGTTTTTCAGGTTGCTGTACTACCTTCCTGTGATTACGCCGATGTCCATTGCAGCGGTCATCTGGACTTGGATATATCATCCTAATCTTGGAATATTCAATCAGATAGTGAGGTTCATTGGGCTTCGTCCCCAAGATTGGCTGGGCAATCCGGATTGGGCGATGTTCTCAGTGATCCTTGTGGCGATATGGGCAGGCATAGGCTATCGCATGGTCGTGTACCTTGCGGCCCTGCAGGGCATACCACGAACGTATTATGAGGCTGCTGAGATAGATGGTGCAGGGCGTTGGGATGCGTTCAAATACATCACACTGCCTCTTTTGAAGCCTACTACGCTATATATTCTTGTTACTAGCGTGATCAGTTCGTTCCAGGTATTTGGATTGGTGAACGTGCTGACAGGGGGCGGTCCTCTCAACTCTACTCAGGTGGCGGTCTCGTACATATTCAAGCGCGCGTTCGGAGATCTCCAATTTGGACTCGCTGCGGCAATGTCATTTGTCTTGTTCGCCATAATACTGGCGATCACGTTGATCCAATGGAAGTTTCTCGGCAAGGAGGTCACTTACGAATGAGTGCACATCCCAATAGCAGCACGCTCGATTCCGCTCTGCGTAGACAGAACAAGCAAGGCGCCGGACAATCACCAAAATGGGGGCGAATTGCCTGCAGGGTGGTCATCTATGCCATAGTGATCTTGGGAGCCGTCATGATGGCGTTGCCATTTGTTTGGCTGATACTGTCATCCTTCAAGACGCTCGAGGAAACAATGTTCTTTCCTCCTACGTTCTTCCCGAAAAACCCGACATTTGCAAACTTCCGAGAGGTGTTTGAGAGGATACCTTTTGCACGCTACTACATGAACAGCATCATAACATCGGTGATACCCACCATCATTACGGTTACAACCTGTTCCATGGCGGGTTTCGGTTTTGCCAAGTACAAGTTCACGGGGAGGAATACGCTTTTCTGGATCATACTTGCCACCATGATGGTGCCGTTTCCTGCAACGATAGTGCCGCTTTACGTGATGGTGGCCAGAGCTAATCTGATAAACACGTATGCGGGTTTGATCATCATTGGCCTATCGAGCGCGTCCGGCATATTCATGATGAGGCAGTTCATGATGACGATACCCGACGAACTGCTTGACGCCGCCCGTATCGACGGAGCAGGCGAATTTCGGATATTCAACGAGATCGTTATCCCGCTCTTGAAGCCGGCCCTGGCTACTCAGAGTCTCTTTACGTTTACGAGGCATTGGGGAGCATATGTTTGGCCTCTCATATGTGTGAATTCTGACAGGCTTCGCACGTTGCCTTTGGCAATTCCGTATTTCTCGGGACAGTATTTCAACTTCCAGAATCTGATCAACGCGGCTTCGCTAATGGCGATTGCGCCTGTGCTGATCCTGTTCATCTTCACTCAGCGCTACTTTGTGGAGGGGATAACGATAACAGGGATGAAGGGCTAGACATGTTGGCTACAAAGCCAACCGATTAAGAGGCTGAAGAAGAGGATCCGTAAGATCACAAACCGCAACTGGAGCGTAC
>DUWJ01000174.1 GCA_012842765.1 Bacillota bacterium
CCGGAAACACATCGACGCAAATGGGTTCACCTTTTCCTGCGGCAAAGCCTCCAACTTTCGAGCAACAGCGGGCGGAGATTAGACGCACTGCCGAGCAGCGCCAGCGAGAAGAACTGATTCGAGCCCTCGAAAAACATGATGGCAACATAACACGGACAGCAGAAGAAATGGGCGTCTCGAGGAACACAATTTATAGAAGAATGAAAAAGCTCGATCTGCAAAGGTGAGTTGTTTCCTAACCCCATGTCGACCGCGTCATACCAATGGCATTGTCCATGTTTCGCCCGGTCCTTAGACGCAACCCGATGCAGGTGCCGTAGAGCACAGCTGATCAAGATAGCATCTACGCACCGTCGCGAAGACTAGATTCCGCTTGTAATCCCACAAACGTCATGGGATAATAAATATTGCTGCCAAAGCCTCTAACGGGCCGAAGTCTGGCAGTAGCCCTTCTCGGCCCAAAGCCCGTCCGCTGCAAAAACTGGGCAGGCCTTTGGGAACCGATTTGGATGGACCAGAAACGAAAGTCCGCATATTCTCACCGGACCACGTATGGGCAGGTGAAGATGTGCGGAGAAAGCAGGTGAACATTTTGGGCTTCGTTCTATCGGAGAATGCTGGCGTTGCCGTCGTAGGAATCAAAACAGGGCTGATAATGCCTACCGATGACATAGTCGAAGTCACCATGGATGCAGTCGAGGATATTCTGGAGGACGGCGATATCGTATGCGTCACCGAGGCGGTTGTGGCCAGATCTCAGAATCGCTACATAACCTGCGATGAGCTTGCAGAAGACGTGAAGGCCAAACTTAACATAAAAGATAACGGCACTGTCGCCGTCATAAGTCCCATCGTCAGCCGCAATCGTTTCGCGTTGGTTCTTCAGGCCATCGCGCGGGCGGTAAACAAAGGAAGAGTCATAGTACAGCTGACAGTCCCGTGCGACGAAGTGGGGAACCAAGTAATAGACGAGGAATTCGCCAATAACCGTCTTCGCTTCAAGAAGGTGCTGCGCAGCCTCCAAGAGGTCAGGGGAAACACCCCACAGATGAATGTTCTCATAAGAGAGATCATCGCGGCGCTCAAGTTCCAGGAGCTCGGTTATTCGGTGAACGCCATTCGAAAGATCACCGGAACGGGCATGGCCGACATAACCTTGCTCGACAAGGACGGCCGAAAAGTCATCGCCGAGGTCGCTTTCGAGAACCTCGCAGGCGTCGCCCAGAAGGCTATAGGAATAGCCAAAGATGATAAGGCGGACATCGCCATGGCGGTCGCAGTGGACCTCCAGGCTCAGGAGATGGCCATTGTCGAAGCCACGTCATTTTTGGAGGGCAAAGCAAAGCCTGAGGTATATAAGTATGACGAGCGCCAGGCGTTCTACGAAGCGACCGATGTGATTACTGTTGCGGAGATCGGGGAGAGACTCTTCCCCCATCCCATCACCGGGATAGACTATGGCAGAATGTATGCTGCGACGATAGAATCAGAAGGAGCTCAAGCAGAGATCGTTTTCACCAACAATCCCTTGGCCGTCTTCAACTTCGGCCACATAGACGGGATCATCATAGGCGCAGTCCACGAACGCGAGTCTCTGAAAAACCTCTTTCTCTCGTTCGGAACGAAGACTCCCATGCTCACGATACAGGATATTGGGCCGGAGCCATGGGGCGTAATCGGATCGAATGTGTCAGACCTCGACAAGGGGATACTAAAGCTCCTACCTGATAATTCCGATGACGTGTGCGACAAGATCAAGGCTGCGGCTTGGGAGAAGACTGGCAAGGATATTGAAGTTCTGATCTTTGGAGATGGAGCCTACAAGGACCCGGATACAGGCATCTACGAACTGGCTGACCCGTATCCGTCCATCGGATGCAGCAAGGGGCTTCGCAGTGCCTCACTGCGGCAGGGCACGAAACTCAAACTCCTTGTCGAAACGATGTTCAGAGAAGGCCATTCCCGCGAGGAGATATACAAGGCCCTCGAGGAACAGCAACCGTCCCGCGAAACCCTTGGCACAACACCGCGCAACATCACCGGGATACTCGCAACCATGGCTGATCTTGCCGCCGGCTCTGCCGATGCCGGAACGCCGGTGGTAATCATACGAAACTTTCCTTTTAAGCCTGCCAAGTAGGCATTGAAACCTAGCAGGGCGGCGTCGGGCCGCCCTGCTAGGTTTTGCGAGGATTCACACAACAATCGCCACATCTCCACGGCGTGCCTGATGTCGTTGGGAGTGAGCCTATGAGGAGTCTATTCACCACCCAGACGTGCAAAGAACACCGCATCAAGCAAGAGCTTCCCGTCATCTTCCGAATTCGCTATAGACGCAGCCTATACAACCATCAAGCGCAAAACTTCGCGTTCATGTTATTATCTTCTTAGGAAAGCGAGGGCAATTACGAAGGGGAGTGAATACTTCGTGAAGGGATTTGCTATCGACACGTTCGAGAAGAACCAAGTGGTCGATATCACCGCCCAGGTCGAATCGTGCCTTGCCGACCA
>DUWJ01000175.1 GCA_012842765.1 Bacillota bacterium
CCTTACCAAAAAAGAATGCCCCATTTCGATGCCGCGTTCCCGCAGCTGGCATCATAACAGGGCACTGAGAAGTCTTAATACCCTGACCAAATCGCCAGAGTAAACAGGATAGAGCAAGAGCCAGCCTTCCTGCGCTTGAGCAAATCCGACTCGACTCAGACCGAGGCGACTTGCTCCACTCGACGTTTCAAAACAGCCAACGGCGTGACTCCCACTACTTTATCCACTGGCTTCCCATTTTTGAAAATGATGACAGTCGGTATGCTCATAATGCCGTATTTCTCGGCTGTCCGAGGATTCTCATCCACGTTGAGCTTGGCAACTTTGACGATTTCGTCCTTGGCGTGGTATTCTTCCGCCAGCTTATCGATAATAGGGCCCTGCATCCTGCAAGGTCCGCACCAGGCGGCCCAAAAATCTACTATAGCGACCCCCGAGAAATCGCCTATTTCCGCGCCGAAACTTGCGTCTGTAATCTCAATTGGCGTGACACTATTTGCCATCACACAGTCAGTCCTCCCTCAAGATCCACCCCACATTGCCCGCGCGATCCCGATCTCTGCATCATTAGTGGCAGCCGTATACGGTATGGGGGTATCCTCACTTGAATTATAGATCCATGGTTGAAAGGTGTCAACAGATTCTGCAAACCTAAAGCAGCACGGCATTTTTCGCATCTTCCAAGGCTTATTCTACCCAAGTTCTCCCATGTGATAGAGGATAATTGCAGCGACTACCGGACCTGCTGTCTCCGTGCGCAGGATCCTCTGCCCCAAGGTAACAGTTGTCGCGCCATGGGCGCGGGCGTATTCAACTTCGGCATGGGAGAAACCTCCTTCTGGGCCAATGAAAAAGCCCACACTAGGGAATGACGAAGGATTGAGCTCGGAGAGGGCCTGATGCAGACTGTACTCCTGTTCGAGCTCCCATGGAAACACCATGAGAGCACCTTCATGGCGCAACATCTCTATCGCTGACTTGAGAGTGCCTATGTCAGCAACTAGTGGAATCGCTTCGCGCCCGCTCTGCTTCGCCGCCTCCTCCGCAATTCGCCTCCATCGCGCCATCCTTCGCTCGGCAGAAGCTCCGTCAGGCCTCAGCACACTCCGTTCAGACATGACTGGAATGATCCTTGCAATCCCTATCTCCGTGCACTTTTGTATGATTCCGTCCATCTTGTCAGCCTTCGGTAATCCCTGGACCAACGTGATGGGCACGTGAGGTTCCGAAACACCCGAATCACACATGCTCTCTATTCTGGCTTCGACAGTCGTCTCGCGGGTTGCCGTAATCCGCGCCACATATCGGCGGCCCACTCCATCGACTACGACAATGGCATCGCCAAGCTTCAGACGAAGTGCCTTCACGATATGGCGCGCGTCTCTTCCTGATATTGTCACCAGATCGCCTGATATAGCATCGCATCCAACAAAGAACCTGCGCATTTCAACCCTCCGAAACCAACGTCACCCAATCTTCGAACTGCAGGCGATCGATGACGCTGTGGCCAACAGACTCCAGAGCCCGCCGCACCGATTCCTCCTGTTTTGCCACGAACCCCGATGATATGAACTTGCCCTTCGGATACAGGAGGCGTGGAACGTCGGACGCAAGGCGCGCGACCACGCCTGCAAGAATGTTGGCGACTACCACATCATACCTTTCAGAGATGCCTGACGCAAGGTCACCAAGACCTATTGAAACTACATGAGAAACCTTATTCTCGTCCACATTCGAACGAGCTACAGCCACCGCAACTGAATCGCTATCTACGCCGTAAACCCGAGCGGCTCCCAATTTCGCTGCGGCTATGGACAGAATCCCCGATCCACATCCGATATCCAGCACGCGCGCACCGGGCACAACATGACTTTCTATCGCGGCGAGCGCGCCTCTGGTCGATTCGTGTTGCCCTGTCCCAAAAGCTTCACCCGGATCGAGCAATATTACCACCTCCCCTTCACGGGGAGAATAATCGACCCATGACGGCACAACAACTATTCTATCGCCCACATGCTCCACTTTATAGTGAGACTTCCACGCCGCTGCCCAGTTGGAGTTCTCCACCTGCCTCAGCATGATAGTTGGGCACGGTAGACACCCGCCCTTTAGGGCCCACATCTCTTCAAGGC
>DUWJ01000176.1 GCA_012842765.1 Bacillota bacterium
CGACCAGACGAGATGATGGCGCCCGGTCCCGCACATGACCTCCATGACATACTCCATTCGATGCTGGTCGCTGGCGCTTCGATACTGGGGGTTTCGGAGCTTGATGAGGACGGGATCGAGATTGTGTGGACAAAGAGGCTGATAAAGGGCTGGTATGCTATGGCGTATTACAACCTTATAGGAGAATACGGCGAGGGATTGATCCGTGTAAATGTGCTGCTCGACAGCCCGGACATTTCCCGGGAGACCCTAGAGTTTTTGCTCTGGCACGAATTCCTTCACCTCTGGCTCAAACAGGGCCACACCCGTGAATTCCGCAGACTGGAGATGACATGGCCCACGTTCATCCAGTGCAAGAGGGAGTTGGATACGCTCGGGGAGCGTTACGGCGTTAGCTTTTGGTAGAGTGCGATCGGATGTCCGGAGAGCGGGAGCCAATGAAGAACACAAGACCACTCCATCGTTCCGAGGCTCAAGCCGCCTTTTGCAGCAAGCTGCAGTCATGATCTTGTCGACTGTGCGAACATGTGTCAAGATGTTGGTAATCAGTGTTATGGTGCGATGTTCCTGGCAGGCTGAGGCGGCATTCCTGAGAAGGGATTGGACTGGCACGGCCAGATGATGCCAAGAATCACACAGAACGGCAGTTGTATATTATAATCAACTAAAAGAATGGGGGGAGTTTTATGGCTGTGAAGATTCTATCCGACAGTGCTTGCGACTTGCCCGATGAAATACTGGAAGAATACAATATTGACACCTTACCCATACTTGTGAGCAAGGGCGAGGAAGAATATCTGGACAAAGTCACTTTGGATCCCAAGACAATGTATGACGAGATGAGAAAGGGAGTAGTGTACAAGACCGCGCAGATCCCGCCGCAGATGTTCAGCGAAAAGTTCGAAGAAATAGCCAAGAATAATGAAAGCGTCATATACGTGTGCTTCTCATCAGGTTTGTCAGGGACTTATAATACCTCATTGATAGTAAGGGATGAAACCAAACGCAAGTATCCAGATCTGGATATTGACATAGTTGACAGCAGGTCTGCTTCTGTGGGCTTTGGGCTCTTGGTTTACAAGGCAGCCAAGATGGCCAAGGAAGGCAAGTCTAAAGAGGAAATTCTCAAGATGTTGGATTTCTACGTAAAACACATCGAACACATATTCACCGTCGACAACTTAGAATACCTCTTCAGGGGAGGAAGGGTCACGAGGGCCCAAGCTTTCGTTGGCGGGTTGTTAAACATAAAGCCCATCTTAGACATACCGGAAGACGGCACGTTGAGGCCCATCGAGAATGTGCGGGGAAGAAAGAAGCTCCTGAACAGGATGATCGATATCATGGAGGAGCGTGGAGGGAACGCTGATCTCACTCATCAGACGATTGGGATAAACCATGGCGATGACTTGGAAGGCGCGCTCACGCTCAAAGAGATGATTGAGGAAAGATATGGATGCACTGATTTTGTCGTGAACATCATAGGCTGTGCAATAGGAGCACATGCAGGTCCGGGAACACTATCAGTATTCTTCTTAAACGAAAAGCCGGATCCGGAGTTTTGAGCCCACGTGGGCAGAGACTGATCTATATACAAACGATACTGTCTAATGGGCGCCTCCGGATTGCCTCGTGGAGGCGCTCATTATCTGACTCGCCTATCGCAACTCGCTTTAGTTGGGGCAGGAAATCGCATCCAACTGGCCCCTGGACGCCTGCCGTCGTACATTTCTGCCACATGGGGCACTTTCGTAAGGGCTGTCGGTCAGTTTGCGATCTTCAAGCGAGGTGAAGCTCAACATGAACCTGCCATCTAGGCAGCCTATCTGCCCACCTGAATCTGATCGATGACTATGGCGGCTGGTCTCCATTTTGCGCGGGGGTGAGTGAAGGCCTGCAGATACACCGATGTCCCTTCGTTGATCCAGCCCATATCTATGACAGCGGGAGCTTCAATCGGTTTGATCGGGAGGTAGCCTTCGCCTTCATCAGTCACGCGAGCAACATACGGTCTGAGGCGAGCGTGACCACGAAGCCTGTCGTAAGCTTCGGATCGGTCTGGATCAGTATCAAGCCTGGTTGTGCTTCAAATGACCGCTCTACGGTGAAAATGGGCTGCTTGGATTGGATACCGGTCTTTCGCCACGAATTGCCCTCGGGCACGTTGACAACGAGTTTTCCCCCTTCGAATCGTGCGAATCTCCCAAAGTCGCCCCCTACTACGGCGACAGGATCCCACCGATTGGCCAAACCGTTCTGGAAGTCCTCAACCATCGTCGGCTGAGCGATGGAGAACAAAGCTCCGGACAGTGACTTCACAGGCACTATCGACGTGCCGGAGAACTTGTTTTGTCTGTATCGTACGTTACTCAGGTACCATCATGGAACACTATGTGTCAATGGCCATTTGAGAATCCCCTTTTTTGGCCATGAAAAATCCCCACGGGAAGAGCAACGGGTCTAGGAACAAGAGCTCTTTGTCAGCTCGTGCTTCCTGTATGCATCTCGGTCGTGATACCTTATGCGGATTCCC
>DUWJ01000177.1 GCA_012842765.1 Bacillota bacterium
AGGAGCCTTCAACAACGCAATCACGTGGCCAATATCAGGTTCGAGCCAGATGTTCACTACGTCACATTCGTGATGAGCGATGGCGACAATGTGCAGTGGCTTTTGGGCGACATGGCAGTCAAGCCGCATCACTATGGAAGCGCTGTGCGGGGGAAATTCCCAATGGGTTTCACGATTTCTCCTAGCCTAATCGGACTGGCCCCTGCGGCAATGGGATGGTACTATGACACCGCAAAGCTCGACTATTTCGTGGCAGGCGTGTCTGGCACTGGATACATATATCCTTCTAAGTATCCTAGGCTCGACTCCTTCGCTTTCGAACTCGACCAATACCTTGCCATGTCCGACCTTTCAATTGTGAGCATATTGGACCAGTGTCCTATGGGATCGAAGGAATTCCACGATCTTGCTCAAGCCTATGCGGGCCTTTCTAACGTGATTGGGGGCATATACCTCACCGGGCCGAAATACGCGGGTGGAAACGGCAACATCGAATGGGTTGACGGCAAGCCTTTCGTTTCCATAAGGGAATCCTTATGGTCGGCCGATCCTACGGAGATTGCAGCAAGGATAAACTTGCTCCCTGCCGATCCAGAAAGCCCCGAGGGATACACTATCGTGAACGTGCATCCGTGGAGCCATACTATGGCCGACGTCAAGGCCGTCGTGGACAAATTGGAGCCTCACGTGCGCGTTGTGAATCCCGAGGAGTTTTTCTTGCAGCTCATATTCAACCAAGACGGGAGGTTTCCCACGACGCGCCGCAGCGTAGAAGCTAACATCACCAACCCCATAAATCGAGAGGCTGTCAGGGGCATCATCGTTGTGAACGGGAATGCTTCCAGTGCGGCGCCGATAAGAAGTGTGCAGGAAGCAGTGGGTGATGGTCCATGGCTAGAAGCTGAGCCTGTGGAGGAAGATTTCCGTTGCTGGCAGGCATCTGTAGACACCGGCAATGTGGAAGATGGGCTGCATGCCCTGAGAGTCAGGGTTACAACAGAAGACGGCGAGGTCTATTATTGCTCTGAGGAGATTGTGGTCCGGAACGACAGCGAAAGCGGTACCGTGGTCGGGACTGTGATGCGTGCGGGCCTCCCAGTCGAGAAGGCTGAAGTTGAATTGATGGGGCGTCACGCAGTTACCGATTCTCACGGTAGTTTTGAATTTGAGTTCGTGCCGTCAGGAATTGTCGAAATAAGTGTGGCAGCCAAAGGGTCTGATCCATTAACAACTTCGGTAGAGGTTGTGACTGCGTGCACTAGCGCTATCGTTCTCAACCTGCCAGTCGAGGCTGACCTGCGTACGGCATGGACATTCGATCGAGATGAGGATGGTTGGAAAGGCGGAGCCGTATCCGGTGAACCTGCTGCAAAGGGCAAGGCGAAATGGGACGGTTCTATTGGAAATGGACCTGGAAGTCTACGGCTGGATGGAACCGATTCAGATTCCCTGGATGGCAAGGCAAACAGCTGGTACTTTAACGTTGTGAAGCTGCCGGATGATGTCGGGACTATCTCCTTTGATACGCGGGGCATCGATGCAAAAGGCAAGGTAGGCGGAGCCCTCCGTCTTGTGCTCGTCGATGATGATGGATGTGCCCATGTGCTCTTGCCGTGGCAGGCCACGAATTCAGAGGAATGGGTGACGAAAACAGCGGATATTTCGGCATTTGCCGGTCAGATAGTGGCGATCCGATTTGAACTCGATGCTGTTGAGGTAGGCGTTAAGGGATACAGATACATAGACAATATAGTTATCAAGTAGACAATGATCTCACGAAAACCGTGGGTGACTACATGGAGGGAGCTCGGTTGCATACGAAAGCACGGCGCCGGCTGGTGCCCATTGTTGCCCTATGCCTCTTGTTGATGGCAGTGGGGAGCGCTGCTGCATCTTCCGCTGATGATGGATATGCAGATGGAGAAGTGTTTCTCAGTATCAGTCCGTATATGGAGGCAGACAAGGAGTTCCTGGTCGAAAATACTGCTCAGATTGCCGACGTGGAAAGCAAGGTGAACGCTCACAGGTTCGCTGACCAAGATTGTATGTTCACATACAGGCTCAATCTTGAGGGCTTAATTCTCCCCGCTGAGCTGCGGATAAGCACTGTGGGAGCGCAGTATAAGGTCTCGGTATCGAATGACGGGGAGACATTTACCGTAATTGCGGTCGAGACTGAGCGTGTAAAGGATGAATCGAACAAGACCAGGATCGAATACAGGATAACCCAGGACGATTTGGACGCTGGCACACTTTTTGTGAGGTTCGAAGACAGCTTTCCTGAAGATGGATGGGGGGCTTCCTTTCGGCGCGGCCCGCTGGAGATAGTTCACAGGATTGGCGGAGCGCCTATCGTTTCAGCCCCGAAGCCGCGCTCTGGCGAGATATACCTCGGGCCGGACAACAGTAAGGCCAACGTTTTTCTGTGGACCACTCCATACATGGAGCAAGACAAGGCTTATTTGGTCCAAAACACCGGGAAGATTGCGGATGCCGAGAGTCCGCAGAATGCTCACAGATATGCTGATGGCGAAGCTAGCTATACATACTGTCTTCCGTTGGACGGGCTCAAACTCCCAGCCTGGCTCGGACTATCAAGCGTCGGTGGGCAATACAAGGTTTCGGTATCAAATGACGACAAGAACTACGAGATCATTGCCGTAGAGCGCAGACCTGTGCGGGATGAGTCGAACAGAACTAAGATAGTGTACACGATTACAGCACATGACGTGGCCTCTGGATCGCTATACGTTAGGTTCGA
>DUWJ01000178.1 GCA_012842765.1 Bacillota bacterium
GTACATAAACGATAGGTATGGACACGCCATTGGCGACATGCACTTGATACACCTGGCTGAAACGATGAAGGCAATATCGCGCAAGTCTGATATTCTGGCGAGATATGCGGGCGATGAGTTCATGATAATACTCCCCAATACTAAGAAGGAAGATGCTAGTGTAATGGCCGAACGCCTTCGGACGCGGATCGAGAATTCGCCGCTGTCTGTTGACGGGTCGCTGGTGGTTGCAACTGTGAGCGTTGGGGTCGCTTCTTACCCGGAGGCGGGATCCACTGTGGACGAACTTGTCAGAGCTGTGGATGCCGCCATGTACAAGGCGAAACGGCAGGGGAAGAACAGGGTGGTTTGTGTCTGACCCTGTCGTGATCTTATCGTTATGATTGGCTACTAGGTCAGCCTTTTTATGTTGTCTTTGGGATTGCCCGGCAGCATCTGGGCAACAGGAAGTTCGAGGAGAGTATATGCTCCTGGTTCGCTTTTGAGTGCGGCTCTGAGGCCTCCCAACATGGCTTGTGCAGTGACGGCTGGGTTTGATATCTTCATCTGCCATTCAAGGAGCTGATTGGATGCTTCCCCTGCGGTCCCCTTTCTGCTGATTTCTACTGCGTGTGCGCTGTCTGCTAGGGGCGCCACAGACGCAACGGAGAAGACCTCTGTGTCATCATCTGAGAAATATGGATCTCGGGTGATGTCTCTGACAATCTCCTGGAAAGGCCTGGAACCGTCTTCTTCGACGTAGACCGTTCGCCTGTGTTTGCCGTATCCTGCAGGCAATGTGATTGAGATCGCGTCACGCACCCCGGCCACAGAACGTGCGACGACTGAGTGGCCCATGCTCATGCCCGGGCCGAAGTTCGTATATGTTATTCCCCGAGGCGCCATCAATTCCATAAGGGCCCTTATAAGAGAATCGATGCCGGGGTCCCAGCCGGAGGCTATCACCGCAACCGCTCTGCCTGCAATCGCCGAGGAGTGCAGGGCTTCTTTGTGCTGGCAGATGGCATCTCCGTGTATGTCAAAGGCGTCGACCACGCTTATCCCTGACCGGAGAAGCCCATGCTCCATTCTCTCCAGCTCCCGTGTGGGCACGCACATCAGCGCAGCTTGAACTCCTCCAAGATGCGAAATGTCGGTGACGGCTGGGGCAGCCCAGTTCCTGCCGCGAATCAGCTCATCGGAGACGACCTTTCGCCTTACGATTCCAGTCAACTCGAAGTCCGGTGAAGCCGCAATAGCGTCGGCTGCCGCTCTTCCCACTTTCCCATAACCTACGATGGCGACCGGTGTGCGTTCCATTTAGGCAGGAAGCCTCCTTTAAAATTGCTTGGCTTAACAGGATTATATAGCTGACAGCGTGCGCCGTCCAGATTACATGATATAATGAACCTGTGCATGATGCAGTTGCGCATTAACAGACGGATTCGGGGGACTGTAATTGCAGGTCATCGTAGAACGGGCTGAGAGATGTAGAAGATGTCATGTTTGTGTTACGGCGTGCCCTGTTGGGGCTATAGTCATCAGCAGTGGCGAGGTTCGGTTGAGGCGCGACCTGTGCATCGCCTGTGGGCAATGTGTGAAGGCCTGTCCCAACGGCGCACTGGCCATTAGGGATCAGGGCGAGGATGTAATGGCCCTCATAGGGAATGGACGCACTGTCGCGATATTGGATCCTAGTTTTCCGGGGGCTTTTCCTCAATCCGATCCGCTCTGCCTAATTGGCGCCCTCAGAGAGCTGGGTTTCAGCTCTATATGGGAGGCATCGTTCGGCGCTGAGTCCCTGCTTCCGTACTACGCCGACTATGTGAAGGCACATTCGGAGGAATCGGGCCGGTCGGTTGCGTTTGCATCTATGTGCCCTGCTGTAGTTGCCTTTATTGAACATTGCCGTCCTGAGCTTGCTGGTAATCTAGTCCCTCTTGTTTCTCCAACTGTAGCCGCGTCTCGTGTGGCTAGGGCTTTGGGGGAAAAGAGGGTCGTTTTTATTGGTCCATGTCCTGCAGAAAAACTTGAAGCCGGTTTTGGGGGCGTGCCCGGAGGGCCGAATATTGCGATTACTTATGCAGAATTATCGCGTTTGCTTGATAATGTAGGAGTATCTGTGGATCAATGCCCTGCCTCGCTTCCTGATGTAAGGGCAAGCGGCGCTGGTCGCATGCTTGGATTGCCGGCGGGGTTGCTTCGGGCCCTCAGAATTAGGGATGATGTTGCGCCGCCCGGCATCTTGCTTGCAGAAGGCAAAGAAGAGTGCCTGAAACTGGTGGAAGCTTCGCTGTCGGGTGCATTAGGCGGTTCATTTGTCGTAGCATCGATCTGCCGTAGCTGCGTGGATGGGACTGGTTTTCCAGAAGGTGCTTCTTTGTGGGATAGAAGGAGAGCCGTGGTTGACTACATTAAGGAAGCAAGTTCTGTGGGCAGCATGGAAGTGGATGGCGCTTTGCGCGCTGTGTCTGCGTCAGCCGATTTCAAGAGGCGTTACTTGCCTAGAAAGATTCCTCTCGCGCCAAAAGAGACTGATGTGCGCACGGCGTTGCTCGGCATGGGAATGAGGAGCCCGGAGGACGAACTAGACTGCGGGCTATGCGGATTCCAGTCCTGCCGCGAAAGGGCAATTGCGGTGGCGCGAGGGACGACTGAGGCCAGTGAGTGTTTTCCGCGCAGGAATGCAAGGTTATCTGAGGAATGTGCCCGTCTGAGTCAGCTTGCGTCCGACCTCGATGCAATCGTCAACACTTCCTGCGAGATCTCCTATGTCTGCGATCCGGATGGCTGGATAGTAAGGGCAAGCAGAGCGGCTAACGACATTATCGGTGTAGAAAATGCGAATCTGCACAAGGTTAACATGAAGAATCTTCCTCGCAGACTATGCCCTGATGTTGCGATCCAGGCTTTGCACGAGGTCAAGCGAGTGATGGCCATTAGGGATTTGCCAGGCGGGCATAGGTTGCTTGCGGCGGCCTCCCCCATACTTGATGGCGACGGGGCCTGTAGAGGCGTTGCGGCGACGATAACGGATCTGAGCGGGGCAGCCTTGGAGATCAATACAACTCCCACGGCCAGCAGCTTCGCGACTGACGCTGATTCCGAGGACATGGTAGCCTACAGTCCTGCTATGGAAGAGCTCCTCACCTTAGTTCATAAAGTAGCCAACGTATCGTCAACTGTGCTTATTACCGGAGAGTCTGGCGTGGGCAAAGAGGTTGTGGCGAGGTATATTCATAGGACGGGAAACAGGGCATCGGGGCCTTTTGTCAAGATAAACTGCGCTGCAATACCACATACGCTTCTTGAGTCAGAGTTGTTCGGGTATGAGGAAGGGGCCTTTACTGGAGCACGGAAGAGCGGCAAGCCTGGTCTAATCCAACTGGCTTCTGGAGGCACTCTTTTTCTAGATGAGATTTCAGAGATGCCCCTGGGAATCCAAGCCAAGCTTCTTCAGGTTCTGCAGGAAAAATGTCTTGTCCGAGTGGGCGGTACTGAGCAAATCAGGGTGGATGCGCGGATCATGGCAGCCACAAATAGGGATCTGAGGGCTGCGGTGAAAGAGGGACGGTTCCGTGGAGATCTCTACTTCAGACTCAATGTCATACCTATCCGGGTTCCGCCACTTAGGGAGAGATCTGGCGATATCGCGCCTCTAACCTATCACTTTATTGAAAAGTGGGATAGCAGATACGGGCGGAATCATCAGATTTCACGGGAGGCCTGCTCGCTTTTGGAATGCTATAGATGGCCTGGCAACGTTAGGGAACTCGAGAATCTTATAGAGTTTCTTGTAGTTACTGTTGATGACCCCGTTATCCTGCCTGAACATCTTCCACAGCACGTCGTGGCGGGGGAGGGCGAGAGAGATGTCCAGGTGAGCGTGTCAGGGATCATGCCTCTCCGTTGGGCTGTGGAGGAAGTTGAACGCCAGCTGATTGCTCTTGCCGCTGAAGCATGCTCTACCACCTATTCCATGGCCAAAGCTTTGGGGGTTAACCAGTCGACTGTAGTGAGAAAAATGCAGAAGTACATGGAGACTCCCGAGGAGGAGGCAGAGGAGACCGGGAACGTGTAATGCGTTTGGGCATTAATCGATGCAACACAGCATTAAGCTTTGCAAAGGCAAGCGGAGTAAGGTAATATAGGCCGTGAGCAGGGATGTCGTGCGGACAAACGAAGGAGACATGTGGGCACAAATGTGAAAAGGATCACGACTGATGCACAAGCGCATTAGCGAGATTATACTCTGAAAACAAAAGCGCAGGTAGGTTGCTTAAGATCCGCGTGGCATGGAATATGCATTGATATAATATCGGCCATCATGGCCGGCAGAGGAGGTTGAAAGGTCGATGGGTTGCTGTGAATCCAAGTGCGTCGGCGATATCACGCCTGAGCAGTGGGCTCAGGTAGATGGGACAATCGCCAAGTACAAGGGCCAGCGCGGAATCTTGATCCCGTGTCTGCACGAGATTCAAGAAGTGGTGGGCTACCTTCCCCTGGAGGTTCAGGAGAGGGTGGCTGCGGGACTCAATGTTCCGTTGGCTGACGTCTATAGCGTCGTTACCTTCTACGCGCTGTTTTCCACCAAGCCCAAGGGCAAACATCAGGTAGGAGTCTGCCTGGGAACAGCGTGCTACGTGCGTGGAGGCGACAAGATTCTCGAAAAGGTAGAACAGGCGCTGGGGATCAAGGCTGGAGACACAACTGATGACAGGATGTTCTCGATTCAGGTGATGAGGTGTATTGGCGCCTGCGGTCTTGGCCCAGTCATGACGGTTGATGATGACATCTATGCGCGCATCAAGCCCGACCGCGTGGCTGAGGTTTTGGCGAAGTATTCCTGATAAGGATGGCAGAGCAAGGGAACGAGGGAGGAATACGAATGGATTTGGTTAGAGCGCACGTCCTTGTTTGCGGCGGCGCAGCCTGTGTGTCCTCCGGGTGTGCAGAGGTTCGCGAGGCTCTGGAGGCTGAAATAGCCGCGAAAGGCATTGGGCGCGAGATTAAAGTTGTCGTCACAGGATGCATGGGACCATGCGATCTTGGTCCGATAATCGTTGTTTATCCTGAAGGCGTTCTTTACTGCAATTGTACGCCTGATGATGCCAGGGAAATAGTTGATGAGCATCTTGTGAAAGGCAGGATTGTAAGTCGACTCCTTTATGAGGAACCGATGACATCGGAAAAGGTGGAAACTCAGGAAGGCATGACTTTCTTCAGCCGGCAGGAACGAATAGCTCTTCGAAACACCGGAGTAATCGATCCGCTGGAGATAGATGAGTATATTGCCAGAGACGGTTATGCCGCTTTGGGCAAGGTTCTTACAGAGATGACGCCTGACGATGTAGTCGATGTGATAAAGCGTTCGGGCCTCAGGGGCCGGGGTGGCGCTGGGTTCCCCACAGGGACTAAGTGGCTGCTGACAGCCAAGGCGCCGGGTTCTCCAAAATACGTGGTGTGTAATGCGGACGAGGGAGACCCAGGTGCTTTCATGGACAGGTCAGTGCTGGAAGGCGATCCCCATGCAGTGCTGGAGGCCATGACGATTGCAGGCTATGCGGTTGGTGCAAACCAGGGCTATATATACGTAAGGGCAGAGTATCCTTTGGCCGTTGAGCACCTGCAACATGCGATAGGACAAGCGCGCGAATACGGCTTGCTGGGCAAGGATATTCTCGGATCGGGATTCGATTTCGATATCGACCTCCGGGTTGGGGCAGGCGCTTTTGTGTGCGGTGAGGAAACCGCTCTTCTGGCGTCTATAGAGAGTCGGCGAGGCGAGCCGAGGCCGAGGCCTCCATATCCTGCTCAGTCAGGTCTGTGGGGGCAGCCGACGTTGATAAACAACGTTGAAACATATGCCAACATTGCGCCGATTATTCTCAAAGGCCCAGAATGGTTTTCATCTATCGGGACCGAAAAGAGCAAGGGCACAAAGGTATTTGCTCTTGCAGGCAAGATAAACAACACGGGACTTGTGGAAGTCCCGATGGGGACGCCACTGGGCGACATTATCTTCGACATAGGCGGAGGCATCCCCAATGGCAAGAAGTTCAAGGCCGCACAGACCGGAGGTCCCTCCGGAGGATGCATCCCTGCTCAGTATCTAAACACACCTATCGATTACGAATCCCTGAAAGAACTGGGCACGATGATGGGCTCAGGAGGGCTCATTGTCATGGATGAGGACACCTGCATGGTTGACCTCGCTAAGTTCTTTATGCAATTCATACAGGATGAGTCATGCGGGAAATGTGCGCCTTGTCGGATAGGCACCAAGCGGATGCTTGAGATCCTCGATCGCATAACTAAGGGACAGGGTAGGGAAGGCGACGTCGAGCTCCTGATGGAACTGGGAGAGCAGATCATGGCTACTGCCATGTGTGGCCTGGGACAGAGCGCTCCCAACCCGGTTTTGTCCACAATTCGCTACTTCCGCGATGAGTATGACGCTCACATCAAAGACCACAAGTGCCCGGCGTCATCGTGCGCGGCACTCTTCTACTCTCCGTGCCAGAACTCATGCCCTGCTGATGTAGATGTGCCTCGCTACATTGCTCTGATAAAGGAACGAAAGTTCGCTGAAGCGGCTGCGCTGATCCGTTCCAAGAACCCGTTCCCCGCTATCTGCGGGCGGGTCTGCGACCACCCGTGCGAATCCAAGTGCAGACGTGCTACATTCGACGAGCCTGTAGCGATCAAGTCTCTCAAGAGATTTGCTGCGGATTGGGAGAAGAAACATGGCGTGTCACCTGTGGCGGAGCACAAGCCGCCGACAGGGAAACGCGTTGCAATAGTGGGTGCCGGTCCCGCGGGCCTTAGCGCCGCCTACTATCTCGCACTAGCCGGGCACAAGGTTACTGTGTTCGAGGCTTTGCCTGTCGCCGGCGGCATGCTGGCTGTAGGGATCCCCGAGTACAGGCTCCCCAAGGATATCTTGGAATGGGAAATCGAGGTAATAAAGAAGGCAGGCGTGGAGATACGAACAAATACCCGGATCGGAGAAGACATAAAACTTGACGAGTTGTCATCGGAATACGATGCCTTATTCATAGCGGTTGGTGCTCATAATGAAGTGAAGATGGACGTTCCCGGGGAGGATTTCGAAGGAGTCATGCCTGCAGTGGCTTTCCTCCGAGATGTGGCGCTCGGCAAGCCTGTTCAGGTGGGAAAGAAGGTGGCGGTCGTTGGCGGCGGAAACGCTGCGATCGATGCGGCTCGCACGGCGCGGCGAATGGGCGCCGAAGAGGTTCACATCCTTTACCGCAGACTCCGGGCGGATATGCCTGCTGATGCAGGCGAGATTGAGGCTGCCGAGGAAGAGGGCATCCACATCCACTACCTAACCGCCCCTACCAGGATCATTGGCCGGGACGGGAAGGTGGCTCAGATCGAGTGCGTCAGGATGAAGCTTGGCGAGTTCGACAAGTCGGGTAGAAGGCGCCCAATTCCTGTGGATGCATCGCGCACGATAGTCGACATCGATACCGTCATACCCGCTATTGGGCAGGCAGTCGACACATCGTTCATAATGCCGCTGTCTGATACGGGAGAAAGTCTCTTTACGACGAAATCGGGCTTGCTCATCACGGACCCTGATTCGTTGGAGACCAATGTTCCCGGGATCTTTGCGGGCGGGGATTGCGTGACGGGACCATGGAGTGTCGTGGCTGCGATTGGCGCAGGACGCGAGGCAGCATACAGCATAGACAGGTTTCTCGGGGGCGATGCCTGGATTGGAGCTCATGCCGAAATCGAGCGCTGCTTAGTCGGCGAACCGATCGAGGAGGAGTGCAAGCGTTGTCCGATGCCGGAATTGCCCGTCTCTGAGCGCGCAAGGAACTTCAAGGAAGTCGAACTTGGATTCACAGAGGACATGGCGGTGGCGGAAGCTGCTCGCTGCTTCCAGTGTGACGTCCGCGAGCCGTAAGACCACGAGAATGGAGTGTGATAGGAATGGGTGATGTTACTCTCACCATTGACGGACGGCAAGTCACTGTCCCGGAAGGCACGAGCGTTCTCGAGGCCGCAGCACAGGCGGGCGTCAATATCCCCAGCCTCTGCTACCTCAAGGACATAAATGAGATAGGTTCGTGCAGAGTGTGTGTAGTCGAAATAGAAGGGGCCAGAGCTCTGGCAGCGTCGTGTGTAACCCCTGCCGCCGACGGTATGGTAGTACATACCAACACCAAACGCGTGCGGGAGGCGCGTCGCGCAGTGCTGGAGCTTATCATATCTAACCATCCTTTCGAGTGCCTCACGTGCGTCAGAAGCGGGTCCTGCGAGCTGCAGAGCCTTGCCGAGGCAACGGGCATTAGGGAGATAAGGTTTGAAGGCGCAAAATCGGAGCATCCCGTGGATGATACCACCCCATCGATAGTTCGGGATCCAAGTAAGTGCATCCTGTGCCGAAGGTGCGTGTCGGTCTGCGAGAAAGTGCAGGGGGTGTCCGCCCTCGGACTTGCAGGGCGAGGATTCGACTCCGTGGTGAGCCCCGCCGGCGAGCTGCCGTTGAATGAGGCGGCATGTGCCCTCTGTGGGCAGTGTGTTCTTGTGTGTCCAACTGGAGCGCTGTCAGAAGTGGACTCCACAGGCGCGGTCTGGGAAGCGCTGGGAGATCCGAAGAAGCATGTGGTGGTGCAGACTGCGCCAGCTATTAGAGTCGCGTTGGGTGAGGAGTTCGGAGCGGCTCCGGGCTCGATAGTTACTGGGCAAATGGTTGCGGCACTGCGCGCCCTCGGCTTCGACAAGGTGTTTGACACCAACTTCACGGCCGACCTCACGATACTTGAGGAAGGCAACGAGCTGTTGCACAGGCTTTCGGAAGGCGGCAAGCTGCCGATGATCACATCGTGCAGTCCGGGATGGATAAAGTTCATAGAGCATTTCTACCCCGACATGCTTGACCACCTGTCTACATGCAAGTCGCCACAGCAGATGTTCGGAGCGCTAGCGAAAACCTACTATGCTGAAAAGGCTGGCATAGACCCGAAAGACATGTTCGTGGTGTCGATAATGCCTTGCACGGCAAAGAAGTTTGAGTGCACAAGGCCTGAAATGAGGTCGTCGGGATACCAGGATGTCGACGCAGTACTTACCACAAGGGAACTGGCGCGCATGCTGCGCGAGATAGGCGTAGACCCGATGGAGTTGGAACCTGAAGAATACGACGCTCCGCTGGGAATCGGAACAGGAGCTGCCGTGATCTTCGGAGCCACCGGAGGGGTCATGGAGGCTGCTCTGAGAACCGTATACGAAGTGGTGACAGAGAAGGAACTCGAGTCTGTCGATTTCACCGATGTCAGAGGCTTTGAGGGCATAAAGGAAGCCGAAGTCGATCTCGATGGCACAGTGGTGCGCGTCGCGGTCGCTCACGGCCTTGGCAATGCTCGAAAGCTTCTGGACAGGGTTAAATCGGGCGAGGCGTCGTACGAGTTCATCGAGATCATGGCATGCCCAGGAGGGTGCATCGGCGGCGGCGGACAGCCTATTGGAACAAATACCGAGAGGCGTCTCGAGAGGATCGATGGAATATATGAGGCAGACCGTGAGTTGCCGCTCAGGAAGTCTCATGAGAATCCGGCAGTGAAGGCCTTGTACGAGGAGTTCCTTGGAGAGCCGTTGGGAGAGAAGTCCCACGAGCTGCTGCATACCCACTATACGCCGCGTGGCAGATGGCACTGGGCTGAGTAGACAGGACACGGTAGGTGCAATGAGGGTCTTGACCCGCGTTGCGCTTGAGAAATCCGATGAAAAA
>DUWJ01000179.1 GCA_012842765.1 Bacillota bacterium
CCTTCCAGGACTATGGCGCCGTCTTTTTCGTAGCATGAGATGTCGCGATTGAGCTTCTTGGCAAGCGACTTTTCGAGAGAAGACGCTTTCGACATGATACTCACCACTCGATAATTAATGGGGAGAGCACTGTTTTGCTAAAACTCGGGCATAAGCCTTTGCAGACTGTGGGCAGGGCCCAACAAATTGGTACTAATGATACGGATGTACGTACCTTAACACTACTACTTATGGACTCATGTGTCAACCCTGGACTGAATTGGAATGCATGGATAAATAGTCTCATGGGAGTGGGCATCCTGTTTGCCAGCTTAAAGCGGAATATCTATTAAAGCTAGCAAGTTCCGCCGATGGCCAATGGCGGATGGGGATGATGACGGGATTGGCCATGAAAGTGGGCTATGCCGATTTGCTCGGAGCATCATCTGTAAGATGCTGAATGAATCGGCTTTTGACGCGGTTGGGCCTCTTGGGGATTGTGAAGGCACGTGGCATGATACGATATTCTGTTTTTGGGGATAACCTGTCGTGTATAGAGGATTTTTGGCCCTTTGGGTAGAAAAGCAGGTGGGCATGTGTTATTATACTGTCGTAGTCGGAAAAGGGAAAAGGGATCATGTTAAATAGGACGGAGATTTGGAGAGTCCTACAGCGGGACGGAGCTTACATGGCTTCTGCTCGATGAAGGGCTTTTCTTTTTGCTCGCTTAGGCCATATTCATAGCTCAATATGATGGTCTAAACAGTGGGCCTATCGATGCGGAGGTGTATCGAATGGGGGAATACATTCTCGCGCTTGACCAGGGGACGACTAGTTCGCGTGCAATTCTTTTCGACCACTTGGGGCGGAGTGTCGGCGTTGCCAGCAGAGAATTCAAGCAGATTTATCCCAAGCCTGGCTGGGTGGAACACGACCCGAACGAGATCTGGAGAACTCAGCTGAAAACTGCAAGGGGTGTTATCGATTCCACCGGTGTTGGTCCTGATGAGATAGCGGCTATAGGGATAACCAATCAGCGGGAGACGACGATATTGTGGGACAAGTCGAATGGCTGTCCTATCGGCAACGCAATAGTCTGGCAATGCAGGAGGACTGCGGGCTGCTGCGAGGAGTTGAAAGCTGCTGGCGAAGCCAAAGCGATTCATGAGAAGACCGGGCTTATCGTAGATGCTTACTTTTCTGCCACCAAGATCAAGTGGATCCTCGACAATGCGCCCGACCTTCGAGGCAGAGCAGAGCGAGGGGAGATCCTCTTCGGGACTGTGGATTCATGGCTCATATGGAATCTAACAGGCGGCCGAGTACATGCCACGGATTATTCTAATGCGTCGCGCACTATGCTTTTCAACATTCATACACTCGACTGGGACGATGAGATTCTGGAAATCCTCGATATTCCTCGGGCTATGCTTCCGGAAGTCAGGCCTTCTACCGGAGTCTTCGGCTATACCCAACCTAGTCTGCTTGGGGCGGAGATTCCTATTGCTGGCGTAGCTGGCGACCAGCAAGCTGCCCTTTTCGGGCAGGCATGTTTTTCGCCGGGCAGTGCGAAAAACACGTACGGGACAGGTTGCTTCATGCTGATGAACACGGGCGAGGATGTAGTCATGTCCAGGAACAATCTCCTCACTACTATTGCGTGGGGCATCGATGGCAGGGTTGAGTATGCACTTGAGGGCAGCGTCTTTATTGGCGGCGCGGTGGTCCAATGGCTCAGGGACGGGTTGCGAATAATCGATTCTGCAGCCGAATCCGAGGAATGCGCCAATCGCGTGGCCGATACTGGTGGCGTGTATGTGGTCCCTGCGTTCGTAGGACTTGGGGCTCCTCACTGGGATCCGTTCGCACGCGGAACGATAGTGGGGATTACCCGAGGCACAGAGCGCGATCACATAGTCAGGGCGGCTCTGGAGGCCATCTGCTATCAGACGCGTGACGTGCTTGAGGCTATGACTGCCGACAGCGGGATAGAGCTTAAGCAGCTCAAAGTGGACGGCGGAGCGGTGGCGAACAACTTCATGATGCAGTTCCAATCTGATATTCTCGGAGTCCCTGTGGCCAGGCCCAAGGTGATTGAGACTACCGCGTTGGGCGCTGCCTGCCTGGCAGGATTGGGAGTGGGCTTTTGGAACGGCCAGGACGAGCTGGCGTGCACATGGCAACGGGATCGGGAGTTTACCCCAAAGATGTGCCATGGTGAACGTGAAAAGCTTTATGCGGGTTGGAAGAGGGCGGTGGAGCGTTCGCGCAATTGGGAGCAGAGTATTTCCCCGTGTTGAGGTGGGAAATCTAGGGGGTAACGATATGGCGGCAACGAAACGGATTACAGCAGATGTTGTTGTTATCGGCGCGGGCATTGTAGGCACTGCCATAGCCCGCGAGCTTTCCAAATATGAGTTGAGTGTTGTGTTGGTTGAGAAAGAGGCAGATGTGGCCTTTGGCACCACCAAGGCCAATACGGCCCTTGTTCATGCTGGTTATGACGCGGATCCAGGGACTTTGAAGGCCAAGCTGAACGTGGCCGGCAATGCTCTTTATCCAAAGATCACTCAGGAACTAGGGGTTCTCTACAAGAACACCGGCTCGTTGGTGGTAGCCCTTGACGAAGATCAGATGCTTCACATTCACGAGCTCAAGATTAGGGGAGAGAAGAATGGTGTGCCGAGGCTCGAGGTCATTCCTGCAGAGCGGTTGCTCGAGCTTGAGCCGCATGTGAATCCGGATGCGGTTGGCGCGCTCTGGGCTCCCACAGGCGGTATAACCTGCCCGTGGGAGTTGGCCATTGCCTATACAGAAAACGCGGTCCTCAATGGGGCACGGGTATTGCTAAGTTCGCCGGTGATTGGCATAGATGTGCACGAGGGGCGCGTTACGACAGTCCATTGCCCCAATATCTCTATAGATGCGAGGTTCGTCGTGAACGCCGCTGGAGTTTGGGCTGATGACATAGAGAGGATGGCAGGCCGGGATGACTTTGAAGTCACACCCAGACGGGGAGAATACTACCTCTTTGACAAGAGGGCTTCTCGTATCGTTGCACGGCCGCTTTTCCCAGTGCCTACGCCGTTCTCCAAAGGGATCGTGGTTGCCCCTACAGTCGACGGGAACCTGCTTGCCGGACCCAATTCAGTTTTGACAGGCAGGAAAGATGATTATGCCACAACAGCTCCGGGCCTGGCTGAGGTTTTGGAAGGTGCTAGGAAGCTCATTCCTGACCTTCCAGTGAGGGAGGCCATTACCAATTTTGCCGGACTTCGCGCAGTAGCCGAACCGGGTGGAGACTTCATCATAGGAGTGTCGCCCGGTTTGTCAAACTTCATAAATGCAGCAGGCATACAGTCTCCTGGACTTACGGCGGCGCCTGCCATAGCGGAGATGGTCCGCGATATACTGTCAGACGTCGGCTTGGAGTTGATGGAGAAGCCCGATTTCGATCCCATTCGCAAGCGTCCGCTCCGATTTACCGAATTGACCCGGGAAGAACAGGCACGGATGGTGGCGGAGGATCCGAAATGGGGCCACATCATATGCAGGTGTGAGACTGTGACCGAGGCCGAGATAGTGGCGGCTTTGCACTCGCCGGTTCCCTGCACCACAGTTGACGGGGTGAAGTTCCGCACTCGCGCTGGTGCAGGAAGGTGCCAGGGGGGCTTTTGCGGGCCGAGGGTAGTTGCGATCATCGCACGCGAGCTAGGCATTCCTGTGGAGAAAGTAACTAAAAAGGGCGGCAAATCCCGTATCGTGATGGGACCTAGCAAGGAGCCGCTCCTTGAATGCTCGTGCAGCGTAGAGGGCATGGAGAAGGAGGTCGGCGACGATGTCTAGGATAGAATGCGATGTGGCGGTGATAGGTGCAGGACCGGCTGGTCTGGCGGCTGCGGAGCGGGCGAAACAGTCGGGCGCCGGCCGTGTGATTCTGTTGGACCGTGATCGCGAGTTGGGCGGAATACTGAATCAGTGCATACACAATGGATTTGGGCTCCAGTTGCTGGCGCAGGAGCTTACAGGGCCGGAGTATGCGGAGCATTTTATCAACAAGACATTCGATTCCGGAGTAGAGACGATGCTCAATACCATGGTCTTGGATGTAACACGCGACAGACAGATAATCGCGATCAACAGCGACGAAGGGCTGATGAGGATAGATGCGGAGGCAATCATACTGGCTATGGGCGCTAGGGAGCGCAACCGTGGGGCAGTAACTATCCCCGGAACGCGGCCCGCGGGAGTTTTCACTGCCGGGGCGGCGCAGCGATTCATCAACATGGAGGGATACATGCCTGGCAGGCGCGTCGTGATTCTAGGGTCAGGAGATATAGGCCTGATCATGGCGAGGCGTATGACGTGGGAAGGCGCCAAAGTCGAGGCGGTTCTCGAGATACTGCCTTTTCCTTCAGGCTTGACGAGAAACATAGTCCAATGCCTGGATGACCAGGGGATTCCGCTTTACCTGAGCCACACTGTTATCTCCGTGAAAGGAGAGGAGAGGGTCGAAGGTGTGACCGTGGCCAGGGTGGACGAAAACCTCAAGCCGGTGCCCGGCTCCGAATGGGACATCGAATGCGACACGCTTCTGCTTTCGATCGGGCTGATACCCGAAAACGAACTGAGCCGTGAGGCCGGCGTAGAGCTGGATGCGGTCACTGGAGGACCTGTTGTAACAGATGAGATGGAGACATCAGTTCCGGGTATCTTTGCATGCGGCAATGTAGTGCACATCCATGACCTGGTCGATAATGTTACCAGGGAGGCCTGGGCAGCCGGGGAGGGTGCGGCAAGGCTCGTGACCGGAAAGCAGCCGCGAGGTGCCACAATTCGCACTCGCGCCGGAGACGGGATAAGGTATGTGGTTCCACACGTAGTCCATGTGCAAAACCTCGCTGATCGCGACGTGCGTCTCTTCATGCGGGCAACGCATCCTGCGGAGAACGTGAGGGTGGAGGTTGTGGTCGGCGACAATGTGTTGTTCAGCAAGTTCGAGCGTGTCGTGCGTCCTGCGGAGATGCTGGCCCTTACTATACCAGCTGGAAAAATCTCTGAGCAGGCAATAGCCGATGCGGGCCGGCGGGGAGAAGAAGGCTCGAAAAACGGTCCTGAACTTGTGGTGCGCGTAACACCGCGTGACGTTCATAAGAGAGGAGGAGTACAGGCATGAGTGCAGAGATGGACACGGCCGTCATTACTGACAAGACAAAGGAAATCAGGGAGCTTACATGCATTGTATGTCCTGTCGGTTGCAGTCTGCAAGCCACTATTGAGGATGGCAATGTCCTAGACGTTGAGGGCAATTCCTGTAAGCGCGGGCGTGAGTACGCAGTGGATGAGCTGTGCGCCCCGAAAAGGACTGTTACTTCCACGGTGAGGGTGGAAGGCGGGTTTCTTCCGCTCGTGCCTGTGCGCACTGCTGCGCCGATTCCCAAGGAAAAGATCGATCAGGCTCTGTTCGAGGTCGCAAAGGCTACCTTGGAGGCGCCTGTAAGAATCCATCAGGTTATCATTGCAGACGTGGCAGGCACCGGCGTTGACGTGATTGCCAGCAGATCCATGCCGAAAACTGTTGGCACATACCCGGCTTCTGGTGCCAAGACGGTTCTGGTTCATGATGCATGCGTGTAACTTGGCATTGGCGCGGTCTTGTGCCGCGCCTGATTTCATGCCTGAATACCTGCCTTTTTCCTGAAGCTATTTGCGTAGTATGCGGGATATAGTAGGCAACGGCTGCTCTTCAGTCTACCAAAACGAGCCATGTGGTCGCGTAAGGCCCTCGCAGTTTTTGTCGTTCCTGTCATTGCTGTAGGGGTTATGCCTGTCGTGGCGTCTTGGGATGCACTGGCGAGCGGGGGCGAGATATATTCGTAGCGGAGCTTGAAGAGGCTGGCTGTCCTACACGTGAGGCTGCCAATTTCTTAAAACTGATCGCGATTGCCTTGTCCCGGCAGATGACCGGCGCCTACGATGCGGAACTGATTGCTCATACGTGGGGCACAGCTTCCCACGAGACCTATTATTGATATGTATCCCCTCCATTTCCTATCAGGCTGCCCCAACCAGGATGCGCTGGTTCTTCCCATTTCCATAGCCTTCCTCGGTGACAAGACTAGCAGCATCTTTGTGTCCACGTATTCCCTGACGATCTCCTGACCGACGGAAATCGGGTCTCTTTTGTGAGTACACGAGCCTGCTGGGTTCCCGAACTACCTGTGAGGATAGAAGCCGCTGTCACTCTCCTTTATCTGTGCACGGCAGATGGGCTGGGGGTGTTGTTGAGTATTGAAGGAGAAATGCGTTTTTCAGGGATATGGCTGACAAATGCTCTTCTCGGTCGAGTTAACCCCTGATCATTTCCGTTCTCTTAAGCTTGCCGGCAGAAGAAATGTTGCCAGGTCTTTATGCGGGAGACAGATTCCCGAGCTCCAAGGCTCAGACGGGATGAGGCTCTTGCCACTGTGAGTAGGTGGTCTGCTGAAGCCGAACGGCCTTATGCACTGGCGAAGTCACTGCTTACTCAGGACGTCGTTCTTTTACAGCAGTTCCGTGCCCGCCTTGAGGGTAAAGTCATGGGAGCAATCGATATAGTAGCTTTTGGAGTATTGACAAACCAGCCATTACACCATTATGATATCCTCAATGATTAAACGATTGCTTAATCGTTGAATGGCCAGATGGCTCTGGGGGTGTCTGTGTGGACGAAGTTGAAGGAAGAATCCCAGAAGTAGCCGGCATCTCAGAAATATTCCAAATACTTGGTAATGAAACGAGATGCCGAATTCTCTATTTGCTTTCATTCGAGGAGCTTTGCACTTGTCATATGGCTGAGATGCTCGGCATTACCATGCCTGCAGTATCTCATCATCTGAGACTTCTAAGGGCCCATCGCCTTGTGAAGACGCGGCCAGAAGGCAAGCATGTATATTATTCTCTTGCTGATGAGCATGTTTTGACACTGATACAGGTGGCCCAGGAGCATTACGAAGAGGAAGGCTTGCTTGGGGCAGAAAGTGGAGGATGCGGAGATGGCGGGAGAGAATCATAGTTGTCATTGCAGCGATGACAATGTTCATGGACACGATTGCCATGGGCATGGAAAGGGTAACGAAACTGCAAGGGTTTATGAGACGGTGTTAGCGCTCGCTCTTTTCGCACTTGGCATGTTGGTAAAAGCTTGGAGTTCATCTGAGGCTGCCGTTCTAGTCTCCGATAGCATACTTCTGGCCTCGTATATCGCGGCGGGCTGGAGGGTACTGTGGGGCGCAGCCCGCAACATACTCCGTGGGCAGGTGTTCGACGAGTTCTTCTTAATGAGCATCGCATCTCTCGGTGCTATTGCGATAGGAGAATTGCCCGAGGCCGTTGGAGTGATGGCTTTCTTCGCCGTTGGCGAGCTCTTGCAGGACAGGGCTGTGGAGCGTTCACGCACTTCCATAAGGGCGCTGATGGATGTAAGGCCTGATTATGCCAATCTTGTGCGTGATGGGGAGTGCATACGGGTCAGCCCGGAGGAAGTGTCTACGGGCGATCTGATCATGGTTAGGCCTGGCGAGAGGGTTCCATTGGACGGCGTGATTATCGACGGCGAGACTACAATGGATACATCTGCTCTGACCGGCGAATCGATGCCTCGGACCTTCGGCGCCGGGGATCAGGCATTGGCGGGGATGATCAACAGAAGCGCTGCTGTAACCGTCAGAACCTTGAGGCCCTATTCGGATTCGTCGGCGGCTCGCATTCTTGAGCTGGTGGAAGAGGCCGAAACTCGGAAGGCCCACACAGAGCGGTTCATAACAACATTCAGCAGATACTATACTCCGGCAGTTGTTGGGCTGGCCGTTGCGATTGCGGTCTTGCCTCCGCTGATCATACCCGGTCAGGTTTTCTCCGAATGGCTACACAGGGCTCTGGTTCTTCTTGTGGTATCATGCCCGTGTGCACTCGTGATCTCGATCCCCCTCAGTTATTTTGCAGGCATAGGGGGAGCGTCGAGGCGCGGCGTGTTGATAAAGGGCGCAGACTGTTTGGAGGCCTTAAACGATGTGGACTCAGTGATCTTTGACAAGACTGGCACACTCACTCAAGGCTCATTTCGGGTTGTGGAGACAACAGGCGAAAACGGTTTTACAGGGTACGAGGTGCTCAGGCTGGCGGCGCACGCCGGCGCCAATTCAAGCCACCCGGTATCGACATCCATCCGTGAAGCATTCGAAGGTGAGCCCGGTCGGGGCAGGATAGATGTCTCAGTAATCTCCGACAGCCGCGAACTGGCCGGAATGGGAGTTGCAGCTGAGATCGGAGGAGAGCGGGTGATTGCCGGGAACGACCGCCTGTTGCATCATGAAAACGTGGTCCATGATGTATGCGTTACTGACGGGACTGTGGTGAACGTGGCCAAGGACGGGATCCTCGCAGGCAGAATTCGTCTTGCAGATGAGATAAAGCCAGGGGCGAGTGAGGCAGTGCAGCGCCTTCATGAAGCAGGCGTCAACAGGATAGTCATGCTCACTGGCGACGTTGGCGATGTCGCGGAGCGCGTGGCCGGCGAAGTTGGGATAGGCGAATATCGAGCGAACCTTCTGCCGGATGAGAAGGTCAGGGCGGTAGAGATGATCATGGCTGAGCAGGTGAGCATGGCACAATCGGGGGGAGGCTGGCCAGATGCGTCTGCACACAGAAGGGCTTGCGGCGCTTCGGGAAGGGGAGCCGGAAAGGTTGCTTTTGTGGGCGATGGGATAAACGATGCTCCAGCCCTTGCCAGAGCCGACGTGGGCATTGCAATGGGGGCGTTGGGATCTGACGTGGCAATTGAGGCAGCTGACGTGGTGATCATGGACGACAATCCTGCCCGAATTGCAGATGCCATCGAAACTGCGCGGCGCACCAGGCGGATAGTGATGGAGAACATCGTTTTCGCCATAATTGTAAAGCTGGCGGTTCTTGCAATGGGCACCATGGGTGTGGCAACCATGTGGAACGCCGTCTTTGCCGATGTAGGTGTTGCGTTAATCGCAGTCGTCAATGCGACTAGAGCATATGGGAATCTGGGGCATGCGCGGGGATCTGCGAGCGGCCGGGCCTGAGGCGCCAATGGCGCCGTGGGCTGGCAGACTGGCAGGGGAGACGCACATGCCCGCTCTCTGGTTTCATCTTGTCCATATTGGCGACGGTGAGGCTTTACCATCGTCAGTCGCGCCGACTAGCTCCGCGAGGGAGCATATCTCGTAGCCGTTATCCCTCAAGAGCTGAATGATTGACCTTAGCGCGGAGACCGTGGCGTTTCTCTGGCCTCCGCCATCGTGCATGAGCACTATGTTCACCTGCGAAGCCGTCGCGTTGGCAACAGCTTCCGCCACCAGCCGATCTGCATCTGCTTGTTTGGCGACGTGCCAGTCCCGGGTATCCACATTCCACAGGACTATATTGTGTCCGGTCGATTCTGCAGCGGAAATCACTTCCGGTGATACGACTCCGCCAGGCGGCCTCAACCAAGTTGTTGGTGAGCCCGTGGCCTGCTCGACTATTTCAGAAGTGCGCCGTATTTCGCAGACAAGTTCTTCATATGTAGCAGATGCGGGATCGAGATGGCTGTAAGTGTGATTGCCGATCTCATGTCCTTCAGCGGCCATCCTTGAGAGCAGATGGGGACGGGATTCTGCCTGACTGCCAAGGACGAAAAAGACTGCGTGGACACCTTCGTCCTTCAGAATATCGAGGATCTCAGGGGTGTAGGTTGAAGAGGGCCCGTCATCGAATGTGAGGATCGCGCGCTTCCGACCGTCCATCGGCTTGGTCACGGTCATGCTCAGCAACGGCGCCGCACGTGCAGCACTAGATGTCCTGGAAACAAAGGAAAGCCTTGATTCTTCGTCGAGCGGGCAGGCGACTTCAGTTTTGGTGTTGCTTGATGTGCGATCCCTAACAGACAGCATTCCGCTTCCGGCTACGATCCCTGAGAGCCCCTTTTTTTCCGGCCGCC
>DUWJ01000180.1 GCA_012842765.1 Bacillota bacterium
ATCCACAACGGAAAGTGTGTTCGCCTGTTTCAGGGAGACTTTGCGAAAGTCACCGAGTATTCCGATGACCCGTGCCAAACTGCCCGGCGATGGGCGAACATGGGCGCTCAGATGCTGCACGTGGTCGATTTAGATGGAGCCCGGCAAGGTATGCCGGTAAACTTGGAGGTTGTGCGCGGCATCATAGCCCACACTGGTCTTCCTGTACAAGTGGGCGGAGGTTTCAGAACTCCGAAGGACGTCGAATCGGCCCTTGAGGCTAAAGCGGCGCGAGTCATCCTAGGGACTGCGGCCTGTAGCGACCCGGCAATGCTCCGCGACCTTGTTAGGAGATTTGGCGAGGATAGGATCGTGGTGAGTATAGATTCCAACTGCGGTGCAGTTATGACAGATGGATGGGTGCGAGCCTCCGGCATCGCTCCTTCAGAACTTGTCGAGCGCGCCCTGGACTCTGGGATCCAGACAGTCATCTATACTGATGTGTCTCGAGACGGCACTTTGGCCGGGGTTAATGTTGATTCCATCGCTCAGCTGTTGTCGGCAGGCGCAAACGTTATAGTTGCAGGCGGAGTCAGTTCGATCCAGGATCTTCGTCAGCTGAAAGGCCTGGAAAGCCAGGGAGTGAGCGGAGTCATCATCGGCCGCGCTCTGTACACTGGCGCGATCAGATTCCGAGATGCGTTGAGAGCGGCAGGAAGCAGGAGAATCATTCCTTGCCTTGACACGAAGGACGGCCGCGTGGTGAAGGGGGTTAACTTCGAGAATCTGAGGGATGCAGGCGACCCCGTTGGATTGGCTGAGATCTATGAGAGCCAGGGAGCTGACGAGCTGATGTTGCTCGATCTGTCTGCTACTGCTGAGGGACGCAGGACTGCCCTGGATCTTGTGGGCCGGGTCGCGTCTGCCGTCTCGATTCCCCTTTCAGCGGGCGGGGGCATCACAAGCCTCGATGATGTCGGGCGAGTTCTCGATGCCGGCGCGTCAAAGGTGTGCATCAACTCTGCAGCGGTGCGAAACCCTCAGTTGCTCCAGCATGCGGCGAAGGCCTTCGGGGTTGACCGGATCGTCTCCGCCATAGATGCATCCGCCATTGCGGAGCCATTTTTGGATGCAGGCAACAGACATGGCGATCGTGATGTCAACGACATCGTAAGCATCGAGGTTGACAGCAAGAACGATGGTAATGGTGACGGCTGTGGCAGGTGGGTTGTGTGCACATTCGGGGGCAAGCAACGCACGGATCTCGATTTGATTGAATGGGCTCGCACCGTTGAGCGGCTGGGGGCAGGCGAAATCCTCCTCACGTCTGTGGATAGAGACGGGTCGACGGACGGCTACGACTTGCGGCAACTGCGGGCCGTGACCCAAGCGGTGGGCATTCCTGTGATCGCGTCGGGCGGTGCAGGAACACCTGAGCATTTCCGCGATGCGTTCGTGGAAGGCGGAGCTGATGCTGCCCTTGCAGCCTCGGTCTTCCACTTCGGAACGCTGAGCGTGGGAGATGTAAAAAGACACCTCAAGCGGGAAGGAGTTGACGTCAGGTTATGATTGAACGATTGGAATCGGATGATGGCGAAAGCCTGGAAGGATGGATAGACACGCTCAAATTCGGTGCAGATGGACTGATTCCCGCTGTCATTCAGGAGAGTGTGACTGGCCAGGTGCTGATGGTCGGATACATGAATCGCCAGTCCATCGAAATGACGCTCCGTGAAGGCCGGACATGTTTTTGGAGCAGGAGCCGCCAGAGGCTGTGGACCAAGGGAGAGACTTCCGGACATTTCCAGAAAGTGCGGGCGGTCTTCTGCGACTGCGACCGCGACTGCTTGCTCATAGAGGTTGACCAGACGGGCGAGGCTTGTCACTTGGGCCGAAAGTCCTGTTTCTTTACGCAGTTATGGGGCAGTGCAGATGCTGCTGGGACCGGGTTCAGTCTGGATAAGCTCTACGAAACAGTGGAGGATAGAAAGGCAAGCCAACCGGAAGGTTCGTACACGGCCAAGTTGATCCGCTCCGGGCAAGACCGAGTGCTGAAAAAAGTGGCTGAGGAGGCCGGCGAAGTGATGCTGGCTTCCAAGAACGACGACAGAGAGGAGATCATCAGGGAGATGGCGGACTTGTGGTTCCATTCCATCGTCGTTTTGGCATACCACGATATTCCTCCGCAGGCGATCCTGGACGAGTTGGCCGATCGTCACAGTAATGCGCGGAAAGCGGAAAGCTTGTGCACAGAAAGAAAAGAGGGCCCTGGATACTGAGGCAAGAGCGTCCGCGGGCCCTGCACATGGACGGGAAAGCTTAGATGTTGTCGGAGCCTACGGACTGCAATAGCCTGGACTTTGCCATGAAGCATGCAGCCAGTTGATAGGCGAGATCGGACTCGGCTTTGCGCACTGCGTCTATAGCTTCTGAGACTTCTGCATACGCGACTGCGCCAATACGGCATTGCTCCTCTCTTATGTCCAATGTTGCCGTGGCGATGGCGACAGCCAAACGCGCCAGCTCGACCGATGACTCTGCTTCGCGAAGATTGTAGAATGCTTCAACTACTTCAAGGAGTATGGAATCCCTTGTTTCGACGGCATTTGCTTTAGCCTGTTCCACTCGGCCTTTTGCGGACTCGATGGCGATCTCTGCAGCGTAATCCCTAGTAAGCAGTGCGGAGACCTCTAGGCCCACGCGCCAGTGTCCCCCGGATGACGCTTGCCCTTGGAAAAAGACATCCGGGCGTTTGGCCGCAATCGCTTGAGCGAGGGCAGCCTCGGCATCTGCGACATCTTGCTCTGCCATGGGAATTTCGGGCCTCGTTTCGAGCGCCGCCCGCGTACAGGTGTCGAGATCCAGGTCTTCAGGCCATCTCACATACTCTCCGGCCGGCGCGAGGTGCACTAGAGTATCCAGGTCTCTGCCTATAGCACGGTTAAAGCTGATGGAAGCAATAGCTAGATTGTGCCGGGCAGATTGAGCTGCCGCTTCGGCCCTGTCGGCGCCGGCCTTTGCTTCTAGTGCATCAAGTTCGCTTGCGTTCCCCGCAGAACATCGCCCCTCCACGAAAGCCGCATGAGTGCGGGCACGCGAGAGACCGCGGTCAGCGGCGGCGACTCGGTCTTCCGCTGCAAGGAGATTGAAGTATGCGGCCTGCGCTGAAGCACGCGCTTGGCGTATCGACTGGTCGAGCTGGAACTGAGCACTCCGCAATTGAGACTGGGCAGAGCTTGTTGAGCTTGGGGCCTCGCCCGGGGAGCTAGCGCCGAGTATGGGCAGGGACAGGCTTGCACTGCCGTTCCAGGCGCTTTTGCCCGATAAGGCCGGGTCTGAAAATGCAAAGGATGCGGTGGCCGACAATGAAAGGCTCCCGCCACCCAGCGGAATCCGCACGTCTCCGCCAGCTTGCGAAAGCGCATACATGGACGTCTCGCCTTTTCCCATCGGTTTGCTGTCTTCTTCGACGACACTCTGGACACTTAGCGGCCCAATTCCTATTTGCAGAGGTGCGGCATGGACCGTTATAGAAGGCCGCTTCTGAGCTTCGGCAGCCTGGAGCTGAAGCATTGCGAGCTCCACAGCGCGCTTGGCCGAAGCGACCGATGGCGAGGAGGATTCGGCCAGGCGCATTACATCTTCCATGGTCAGAGCCAGACTCTCGTCGGCGTGTGATGCGCCTAGAGAAGAATCCGCAGCAAAGGTGCATGGTGCAAGGGCGAGGAGTAACATCACAACGCAGATACAGATGTCTGCAGCTCTACGGCTGAACGGAACCGTGACAAAAGCCGTCTGCCGCTGCTGGCTTTTGTGTTGAGCAGTCTGGCTCATCGGGGATCACCAGGCTCAGCCTCTTCGGCCGGATAGTTTGCCCAGGCATCAAAGTGCAGTCGGGCGATGTTGTAGCTCATTATCGATTGAAGCTCGGAGAGCCTGGCCTCGGTGAGGCTCAACTGCGCTCCCAAGAGTGAATTGGCGATTTCCATGCCGTGCTCGTAACGGAGCTTCATTATTCTGTAGTTTTCCTCTGCCTGTTTGGTCGCGGCTGAGGCGATTGAAATCGCCCTGTGGGATTCCTCAAGCGACAGATACATCTGCCGGGCTTCAACTCGCACTCCGCGCTCAGCCTGGCCTGCGGCGAGCCTGGCCTGTGCCAGAGCATTATTGAGCTGCCGCTTGGTCAGTTCGGGAGTGTATTCGTTATCTGCGAACTTCGCTTCGAGCTCGCAGATCTCCAGGGTTTCTCGGGCCTTGACGATCTCCGGGCGATTCTTCAAAGCAAGGGCGAGTGCGGCTTCGTAGTCAACATCTCCGGCAATTGGCTGGGCTGAATCGACCGCAATGACAGGTGTGTCGAGGTCCATGCCTAAGGTGCGCTTTAGGGCCAGTTGTGCCAGTTCAAGATGGTTTTTGGCAGACAACGTCGAGGTTACTGCCTGCTCCAGAGCGATTTCAGCTGACATGACATCCATCTTGCTTGCCAGGCCGGCTTCGAATCTAAGACGAACGATTCGCAGGCTTTCCCTGGCCTGTTCTTCGGAGGCATGTATTATGTTGGCACGCTCTTGCGCTGTCACAAGATTGTAGTAGGCCTCGTCTACATCGAGCATGAGGGATTGTTCTTTTGCGACAAGGGCACGTCTAGCGTCCCGTCTGGCGCCGGCTGCGCGTTTGGAGGCGATCACGGATGGCCTTATGAGGGCATCTGCCTCTGCCATCTGGAACTGGATTTCGGAAGCTTCGAACTCGAGCACTGCCATGGCATAATCATAGCTGTGGTCAATCGCGTAGCTGCGCGCTTCATCCAGGGTCAATTCCAAGGGCTCAGGCTGAGCTACTGCGCATAGCCCGCCGGATCCGGAGAGGGCGAGAAGCGCCAGAACGGCCATGGTTA
>DUWJ01000181.1 GCA_012842765.1 Bacillota bacterium
CCTTCCTCCCGAATAACGGCGTCCACTTCCTTCTGTGCACGCTCCACCATCTCTTCAATGCGGGCAGGATGAATTCGGCCATCCTGAATCAGTTTTTCAAGGGCAATACGGGCGACCTCGCGCCTCACCGGGTCAAACCCGGACAATATGACCGCCTCAGGAGTATCGTCAATGATAAGATCGATCCCTGTCAGGGTTTCAAGTGCCCGAATATTCCTTCCCTCACGACCTATTATGCGTCCCTTCATCTCGTCGTTGGGAAGAGCGACTACGGACACGGCGCCTTCTGCAACCTGATCCGCCGCGCACCTCTGTATCGCCTGTGTAACGATCTCCCGGGCGCGCCTTTCTGCCTCCTCCCGAGCCTGCGACTCAGCTTCTTTGATCATGACAGCCACATCATGAGTTATCTCTTCCTCAGCTTCTCGTAAGAGCTGTTCACGGGCTTGGTCAGTAGTCAGGCCAGCGATGCGCTCGAGCTCCTGCCTTTGCTCCTGATGAATCTTCTCTATTTCAGCCTGAGTTCTGTCTATTTCCTTTTCACGCCGATCGATCTGGCTTTCTTTTCTCTCTAGTTGATCGGACTTCCTGTCGAGCGACTCCTCTTTCTGAAGTATACGCCTCTCCACACGTTGGAGTTCGTTGCGTCTGTCACGGCATTCGCGATCGAACTCGCTCCGCATTCGATGTACTTCTTCTTTGGCTTCGATAACAGCCTCGCGCTTCTTGGCTTCGGCTTCCCTCTCAGCCTCTTCAATTATGTTCTTTGCAGCATCCTCCGCAACCGAGATCTTGGCCTCGGCAATCTTCTTCCGCGCAAGGTATCCCAGATAAGCGGAGAGAGCCACTACAGCTACATAAATCAATGCCTGAATAAATGGGCTAATGCTAATCCACCCCCCTTTACCAAACCAATGACTATTGTTGAATTGTCGGTCTAATCACGCATTATAACTGAAGCCGAGCGGTAACTCGGCTTCAAACAGGCGGCGGCAAGAACAGCACGCCTGCGGCGATGCAGTTCCGGAGCACCAAACTTGAGCATCCGGCTCCAACGATGATTCTATATGTAGTTTGCAGCTAATGTCAAGCTAGATGCCATCAACGAAATAGCTCGCGCACAACGCGCGCAATGGTATCGGATCGAAATCCTCGGCGGGCAAGAAATCCGGCTACACGTCTCTGTGAACGCAAGCGAGCCTTATCATCGCACAGATCGTCATCTTTTACGCGCTTTTCGGCCAGCTCCAAAGCTACTTCAAACTCCTCAAGCCCTGCAGCTGAATATGCCGATCGTGCAGCCTCATCAGCCAAATCGGGATCTATTCCCCGGCGCACCAACCGCATAGCGATCCCTTTCGCCCCATGGCGCCTCTCGTTGACGCACATCGCGGCCCACCGGTGGGCCGCGTCAACATCATCGATGTACCCGCAACGGATCATCTCTCCAACTATGTCGTCGATGACTGCGGAATCGTGGCCCTTCTTAGAAAGGGCATCTCGCAGCTCCTTCTCTGTGCGAGCGCGCACTGACAAGATCTTGTACGCTTGGGCCCGGGCGTCGCTATGAGCGCGACTGCAAGACGCGTTCACGTCGGAATCCGAATGCCAAGGCAAAGACTGGTCGGATGATCTCGCGACCGGGGAGTGTTCGTCTCCTGGCTTGCCAGATTGCCCGGAGACGCCTGGGAGATCCAGCCGCCCACTGCCCCCGTTCATCAACTTTTTGATTTCCTCTGTCCGTCCTTCTTGCCGCTGCCATCAGCGTCCTTGCCGCCATCTTTGGCGTCAGAAGCCGCCCCGCTGCCGGACGCGGGTGACCCCGCAAGGGGAAGCCCAACACTCTCCCTCACCTTGACCTCTATTTCTGCCGCCAGTTCCGGGTTAGACTTGAGAAACTGCCTACAATTCTCTTTTCCCTGCCCAAGCCTGAGATCGCCATAAGAATACCATGTTCCACTTCGGGTGATGATCCCCTGGGCCTCACCTACATCGAGCAGAGACCCCTCTTTCGAGATCCCTTCGCCGTAGATTATATCAAACTCCGCTTCCTTGAAAGGCGGCGCCACTTTGTTTTTTACCACCTTTCCACGAGTGCGGTTTCCGATCTGTTCAGAACCTTGCTTCAGAGACTCAACCCTTCTGATCTCAAGGCGTACGGACGAGTAAAACTTGAGGGCTCGACCACCCGGGGTAACTTCAGGATTGCCGTACATTATCCCCACTTTTTCACGGATCTGATTTATGAATATCACACATGTATTCGATTTCGATATTGCCCCGGTCAGTTTGCGCAAAGCCTGAGACATCAACCTCGCCTGCAGCCCGACGAAGGAATCGCCCATCTCACCCTCTATCTCCGATCGCGGCACCAATGCCGCCACTGAGTCTACCACAATAACGTCTACGGCACCGCTGCGAACCAATGCCTCGGTGATCTCCAGTGCTTGCTCTCCTGTATCCGGTTGGGAAACGAGCAGGTTGTCGATGTCCACCCCAAGCCGCTTGGCGTATGTAGCATCGAGAGCATGCTCTGCATCGATAAATGCAGCGATCCCTCCAAGCTTCTGAGCCTCCGCGATTACATGGAGCGCGACAGTGGTCTTGCCCGATGATTCAGGTCCATATATCTCAGCGACCCTGCCGCGAGGCATGCCGCCAACGCCTAACGCGATGTCAAGGGCTATTGCGCCAGTCGGAATCGCATCCACCTGCATCACTCCACCGGATTCGCCCAGGCGCATAATGGACCCCTTCCCGAAGTCCTTTTCAATCTGAGTCAGCGCCACCTCAAGCGCCTTTTCCCTGTCGCTCAAATCCCATCGCCCCTTCCGCATTTCATCCCATTTGCACGTCTAATTCGATTTCGTTTCATTTCACCTGCGCCCCTGTGTAAGGAGCGACACGATCAAGAGACGTCCTGCATTTCTCTCTGAGCAATGCGGGGACAACCCATCTAAAGCATACCACATTTCACGTATAACCGCACATATGTTCGGTCGTCACTCAAGAGGGATTTCGGCCAGGGACGTGTAGATGGGGCCCGAAGGCGTAAGCTTGCTCGAATAGATGTGGACAGCCTCGACATCGACGGGGCCCAGATAGATGTCGGCGTTCTCGGAGATGATCCGCGATATACCAACGCCCGCAGAGCGTTCGCGCGCTCTGCCTATGGTAAGGTGAGGCCTGAACGCCTTGTCGGCAGGGGCAAATCCAGCATCCACTGTAGCCCGGTCAACGGCTTCGGCAAGCCCTGCAAGGCGCTGAGCGCCGCGGTCAACTCCTACCCACAGAGTCCTCGCCCTGGCGACATCGGGAAAAGCCCCCGCTCCCTGCAACGTCATTTCGAACTTGGTATCACCCTCCACTGCCTTCCTGACAGCTCCGGCAAGAGCAGGAATGCGCGACAACGGCACGTCGCCCAAAAACTTCAGCGTTAAGTGGAGATTACGTGTTTCAACCCATTTGACAGACGCACCAACCTTGCGCATCTCGTCAACGAGATCCGCCACCGAATGGGCTGCAGGGCCCGCTACGGGCACAGCTATGAATGTTCGGACAGTATCCAATGCCGTCCCCCCTTTGCAGTATCAGATTCCAGATTAGAGCCGAGAATCCTTCACCCGCGTCATCGCCCGTAA
>DUWJ01000182.1 GCA_012842765.1 Bacillota bacterium
CCGATTCTCCCGGGTTCCAACGGTGCACGTGCTGTACACCAGCACCCCTCCGGGCTTTACACACCTAGCAGCCGCATCGAGTATCTCTTCCTGCAGCTCCGAAAGCTCCAAAATGTCGTCTGGGCTCCTGCGCCACCGTGCATCGGGTCGGCGGCCTAGCACACCCAGGCCTGAACATGGCGCATCAACAAGCACGGCATCAGCCTTGCCCGAGTAGATATCTGGAAGCTCTCGTGCATCGCAGCAGATCGCCTCCACTGATGGCAGACCGAGCCTGGCCACGCTGTCTTCTATCATCTTCACTCGTTCCAAAGCTACATCGCATGCCACAACCTTCGCACCGCATCCCGCCAACTCAGCCATGTGGGCAGCTTTTCCTCCAGGAGCGGCGCACGCGTCTATTATCAAGGGCCAATGGCCGTCTTCAATCGCTTCTTCGGCCACACCCGACTCATCTTCCTTGCCGGATTCTGCCCATAGCGCACCTGGCTTTTTCCCATTCGCGGCACATACGAGCTCCGCAACGCCAATAACGTGCCCTACCAACATAGAGCTTTCGTCCTGGACAGAAAAGAGCCCATCGTGGTACCCGGGCAACTCCTCGACCCCATCGATTGGACTTGAGAGTATAAGCGCCTCGGGGCATAAATGGCCCGGTTCAGAGAGCACACCTTCACTTTTGAGCATGCGGGAAAACTCTTCACGCTCGATCTTCAGCCGGTTGACGCGGAGCACTATAGTCGGCGCTTCATTTCCCGCCTCCAGCATTGCCCGAGCCACATCAACGCCATATTCGCCTATCCATGACTGCACAAGCCACTCGGGATATGACAGGGAGACCGAGAGATAACCTACAGGATCACCTTTGGGGTCGGGAAACTCCGGAGAAAACTCTGCAGACGTGATCTTCCTCATAACAGCATTCACGAAAGAAGCAAGGCCGCGATGACCTAACCTTGCCGCGGACTCCACGGATTCCGAGACTGCAGCATGAGGCGGAACCCTCGACATGAAGAGAAGCTGGTAAACGCCTGTGCGCAACAAAGCCCTAGCCAGAGGATCCATGAGATCTACAGGCCTGGTTGACGCATGTCCGATCCACCAATCCAAAGTTTTCTTTCTCCTTATGGATCCATAAGCGATCTCCATGGCAAGCCTGCGGTCACGCGCGTCCATCTCTTTCCCCGAAAGCGCCTGTGACCAGGCGGCATTCGCATACATGCCTTCCTGGTCACAGAGGTACGCAACTTCTACAGCAAGATCTCTGGCAGTTTTCGAAGCCGCAAACTTTGGCCGTCTAGTCACGCTGGCTTCCTCGCAGAATGAGCAATCTCAACAATTGAGTGATAGCCGTCGCCGACGCCGCAACGTAGGTAAGAGCCGCAGCTTGAAGCACCTGCCTGGCCGCCGGCAATTCATCTTGGGTAATATATCCTCCGTCTGCAAGAAGCGTCAGCGCTCGCTTGCTTGCGTTGAACTCCACAGGGAGCGTTACCAGTTGAAAGAGTACCGCCCCGGCAAAAAGCCATATCCCGAGGCTCATAAGGAACTGTCCGGTCTTGTCGTATCCCATCAGCATGCCCAGTATGAACAGGGGAAAGGCCATGTGGGATCCGAAATTGGCCACCGGAAGTATCGCCTGCCTGAAAGCAAGAGGGGCATAGCCTTGCTTATCCTGCATAGCATGGCCGCTTTCGTGAGCCGCAACAGCCAAAGCAGCTATCGACGATCCGCGGTACACCGCAGGAGAAAGCCTCACCTTTTTGGACCTTGGATCGAAATGGTCTCCAAGAGGCGTATTGATGGGCTCAACGCCCACATCGTGTATTCCATTGCTCCTCAAAATGGACTGCGCGACCTGGCTTCCGGTGAAGCCCGTCTTCGACCTTACCCGCATATAGCGGTTGAAAGTTCCCTGCACCTTGGCCTGAGCGTAAATTGCCAGAAGCAATGCTGGTATAACAATAATATAGGTCGGATCATAGTAAAAGTAAAATGGCAACCCAGATCACCCCTTTCGCATCCACTCTGATGCCTCATTCAACACATGCCAGAGCCGAACCTGTCGCCATGGGATATCCTGCGGCCCCTGGCGAAATCCGCTGCTGGCATCTGGCGTTTGCCAGCCGGGTGAACCACATCCAAGGCCATCAGTTCGCAGCCATTCAGTCCGCAAAAGACAATGAGCTCTCCTTCAGGTCCTATTGTTAGCATGCCCGGATATCCTGAGCAAACCGTTTCACCGGCCTCGCCATCTCCAACCAAAACCGGGGCAATCTCGTGCGCCCGCAGGATGCGCACGGACTGCCCGGCAAAAGAGGTGCGAGCCCCGGGAGCGGGCGACAATGCCCTTATGAGGTTGCCTATCTCGCGGGCGCTCTTCCGCCAGTCTATCTCGAATTCATCAGACGACAGTTTTCGGGCATACGTAGCGGCGGAATGATCCTGCGGAACCCGGGGCGCTTCCCCACACTCAATTAGACGAAGAAATTTCACAATTAGTTCCCCGCCCAACTCCGCAAGGGCGCATTCAAGCCAACCTCTGTCGGCATCCGAAGGTATGGGCATATCCTGCCAAATCCCGATGTCCCCAGTGTCCCAGCCTTCGTCCATATACATGATGGTGACTCCGGTAACCTGATCACCGTTGATCATTGCCCGCTCTATGGGAGCAGCTCCCCTGTATTTGGGTAGAAGCGATGGATGGATATTGATGAATCCATGCCGCGGCACCGAAAGAAGCTCTGCGCTGATCTTTTGTCCGAACGCGGCTAACACCGCAACGTCCGGTGCCATCTCCGCAAAGCCCTCCACGAATTCAGGATCGCTCACCCTCGCCGGCTGCACAACAGGAAGCCCCAACCTCTCTGCCTCCACCTTCACAGGCGGAGACGCCAACTTGTAGCCTCGGCCCCGAGGCCTGTCAGGCTGGGTCACAACGCATATGATCTCATGTCCTGCATCTGTCAGCGCACGAAGCGCAGGAACAGCAAACTCCGGAGTTCCCATAAAAACTATTCGCACCTGTCAGTCTCCCTCACTGCATTGAGATTCCTCGCACTCTTCTTCGACAGGCCTAACATTCTCTGCCTTGTCGATGTACAACACCCCATCAAGATGATCTATCTCGTGTTGGAGAATGCGGGCCAAAAAGCCCTTTCCACGTACAGACACGAGCTTTCCGTCCCTGTCGTAGGCAATGACCTCTACCTCAGCCGATCTTGTGACCGTTCCAATCATTCCCGGCACAGACAAACAGCCCTCATCGTCCACCGCTTCGCCCCGTCGCCACACGATTTCAGGGTTGAACAACGTGCGGGGACCGTCACCTGCATCAATCACGATCAACCTAACGGGAATCCCAACCTGCGGGGCCGCAAGCCCCACTCCTGGAGCGCTATACATCGTCTCGAGCATGTCGCGGGCAAGGTCACGCATCTTGCCATCGATTATCTTGACTGGTTTCGCAGTTTCCCGAAGCACCGGGTCTCCCTCGGTGCGGATCTCCAAAATCAACAATACGGCCTCCCATTCCTAGCTCACAGAATACTTGATGGATCCATATCTACGCTTATTGTAACCCCTGCCAACCTAGGCTGGCAACCTGCGGCGGCAACAGCGCGGATGGCATCGGCATCGCTTGAAAAGAGAAGAAGATGCCACCTATATTTCCCTGCTATGCGTTGAATAGGTGCTGGTGCTGGCCCTATAACCTCAACAGCTCCCCTCGCCACCGGTTCCGTGCCTGTGCACGCCCTCCTTATCTTGCCTGCAGCCTTGGCTGTCGCAGATTCATCTTCCCCTCTCACTAGTATGCGGGCCATGCGCCGCGCAGGCGGGTAACCCATTTCCCGGCGTGCAGCGATTTCAGCATCGTAAAATGCACGGTAGTCGTGGGCAGCGGCAGCCATGATGCTATAATGCTCCGGGTTGAATGTCTGGACCACTACCAGCCCGGGTTCTGATCCCCTTCCCGATCTTCCTGCAACCTGGGATATGAGCTGGAAAGTGCGCTCCGCGGCACGGAAATCGGGAAGGTTTAGGCTGGTGTCTGCAGAGATGACCCCAACAAGGGTCACATTGGGGAAATCGAGCCCTTTGGCGATCATCTGCGTTCCGATGAGAATATCGGTCCGTCCCGCCCGAAACGCCCCCAAAATCGCCCGGTGCGCCCCCTTCCGCCTAGTCGTATCGACATCCATCCGAGCAACCCTCGCGCGGGGAAATTCCTTCCTTACCGCCTCTTCTATGCGCTCAGTCCCAGTCCCAGAATACTTCATGTTCATCCCGCCGCACACAGGACACACGTCGGGAACAGGCTGCGACCAGTTGCAGTAGTGGCAAACCATTTCCGATGCCCTTGCATGGTAAGTCAGGGAAACATCGCAATTCGGACACGAAATGGCCTGGCCGCACTCGAGACACATCGCAAAAGTGGAAAACCCGCGCCTGTTCAGAAAGAGCATTACTTGCTGTCCGGAATCGAGCACCTCCTCCACACTACTCCGAAGAAGGTTGCTGAATACCGACTTGTTTCCCGACTTCATCTCCCGCCTCATGTCTACGACGCGGATCTCTGGAAGCGGTCGGTGATCTATGCGCGATGGCAACTCTATCCGTTCACACTCGCCCAATTCGGACAACTCATACGTTTCAAGGGCCGGAGTAGCCGAACCCAAGACGACAGTGGCGCCGACCTGCTTTGCCCTGAAAATCGCTACGTCCCTGGCGTTATAGCGCGGGGAGTCGTCTTGCTTATATGAAGAATCGTGTTCCTCGTCGACAATAATCATGCCCAGCGACGGCACTGGTGCGAACACCGCTGATCTGGCGCCAACTACCACATCTGCATCTCCTGCACGAGCCCGCTCCCATTCATCAAGCCGTTCCCCAGCGCCCAACGCACTGTGGAGCAGAGCGACCCTGTCGCCGAACCGCCCCATCACAACGTCGACCATCTGCGGGGTGAGCGATATGTCAGGGACTAGCAGGATGCCTTGCTTTCCCCTGTCTATCACGTGCTGGATCGCGCGAA
>DUWJ01000002.1 GCA_012842765.1 Bacillota bacterium
ATGTGTCGGGCAACACTTATCAGAGAGCGTTTAGGGATGAACAAGGAGGAACATTAGATGTTCGGATCTTTTACAGAGAGAGCGCAAAGAGTGCTCTACCTGTCACAAGAGGAAGCTCGCAAACTCGGCCACAGCTTTGTGGGCACCGAGCACATTCTCCTGGCGTTGACTTGTGAAAGCCAGGGCGTGGCCGGGCGCGCTCTGCATAACATGGGGGTAGAGCCGGAAGCGGTGCGAGACGAAGTTGAGAGCATTATAGGCCGCGGCGAGCCTGGCCAGGCGGAGATGGTTGGGCTCAGCCCGAGGGCAAAGCGCGTCCTGGAGCTTTCCATAGATGAAGCCAGGCTGATGGGCCACGGTTATGTAGGAACTGAGCACCTTCTACTCGGCCTCCTCAGGGAGGGCGAAGGTGTCGCTGCACAGGTCTTGGAGAACCTCGGGGTCGATTTGGACCGTGCCAGAGCAGAGATTCTCGACTTGCTTGGTGGGGGAGTCTCTGGATCGTCCCAACGGCAGGAAGCTCAGGGGCAGGCAGGGGCCAAGCTTCAGAGAAGGAAAGGGACACCTACGCTCGAGCAGTATGGGCGCGACCTGACTGCAATGGCAAACGAAGGCAAGCTTGACCCCGTCATCGGGCGTGAAGCCGAGATTTCCAGGGTTATTCAGGTCCTTTCTCGCAGAACGAAGAATAATCCGGTCCTCATAGGGGATCCAGGGGTAGGCAAGACAGCCATAGTTGAAGGGCTTGCGCTCAAACTGAACCGGGGCGATGTTCCGGAACTCCTCAAAGAGAAGAGAGTGATCCAGCTCGACATGGGTTCTTTGGTTGCCGGAACTAAGTACCGTGGAGAGTTTGAGGAGAGGCTCAAGAAGGTAATAGACGAGATAATTGCCTCGGGCGACGTCATTCTTTTCATAGATGAGCTGCACACGGTGGTAGGAGCGGGTGCTGCTGAGGGTGCTATAGACGCCGCCAACATTCTAAAGCCTGCGCTTGCCCGTGGCGAGATGCAGTGCGTTGGGGCGACAACGATTGATGAGTACAGAAAATACATCGAAAAAGATGCTGCGCTCGAGCGGAGATTTCAGCCGATCCAGGTGGGCGAGCCCAGTGTGGAGGAGACAGTTGAAATCCTCGACGGCCTTCGTGATAGGTATGAGGCTCACCACAGGGTGAAGATAACAGACGGGGCTTTGAGGGCGGCGGCGGTCTTGTCTGACAGGTACATCACCGACCGGTTTCTGCCCGACAAAGCTATAGATCTGGTGGACGAGGCTGGATCGATGGTTCGTCTGGCAGCGCATGTAGCTCCTCCCGACATCAAGAGGCTCGAAGATGACCTCGAGCGAGTCAGGACGGAGAAGGAGGCAGCCATACAGAACGAGGAATTCGAGAAAGCGGCCGAGCTGCGTGACCATGAGCAGAGTATCCGAGACACCATAGAGGAGCAGCGCAAGCAGTGGCAGAATCAAAGATACCTGGAGGGTGCCGTGGTTACGGAAAACCAGATTGCAGAGATCGTGGCTTCATGGACAGGCATTCCAGTAATGCAGCTCGAGGAGAGCGAGGCCGAGCGCCTGCTGAAGCTGGAGGATATCCTCCATAAGCGGGTGATATCTCAAGATGAAGCAGTCACCGCGGTGGCCAGGGCAGTCAGGCGTGCCCATGCAGGGCTGAAGGATCCGCGGCGTCCCGTAGGGTCTTTCCTCTTTTTGGGGCCTACAGGTGTCGGAAAAACCGAACTGGCCCGGGCGTTGGCTGAGGCGCTATTTGGAGACGAAGATGCCATGATACGCCTTGATATGTCTGAGTATATGGAAAGGCATACTGTGTCGCGGCTCATAGGCGCCCCTCCGGGATATGTCGGGTATGAAGAGGCGGGGCAGCTCACTGAGAAAGTGCGGAGGCGTCCGTATTCAGTGGTGCTGTTTGACGAGATAGAAAAGGCCCACCCGGAAGTCTTCAACATCCTTCTTCAGGTGCTCGAAGACGGAAGGCTCACCGATGGACAGGGCAGGACAGTCGATTTCAGGAACACTGTGCTGATAATGACGTCAAATGTAGGAGCGACCCAGATACACCGCGATACGGTGTTGGGATTCAGAACGGAAGAGGACGAGAAGAATTCCTATGAACGAATGCGCGACAAGGTTCTTTCCGAGCTGAAACGCACGTTCAGGCCTGAGTTTCTCAACCGCGTTGATGAGGTCATAGTCTTCCACGCGTTGGGGCGCAAGGACATGGAGGAGATCGTCGATCTGATGTTGGGAGACCTCAAAGCCCATCTGGAGCCAAGGGGCATACACCTGACTTTCACTGATGGGGCAAAGTCGCTCCTGGTTGAAGAGGGCTATAATCCAGACTATGGCGCAAGGCCGCTCAGACGAGTGATTCAGAGGATGGTGGAGGACCGACTGTCAGATGAGATCCTAGAAGGAAACATAAGGGATGGGCAGAGCGTAGAGGTGAACGAGGCCGAAGGGAAGCTCGTCTTTAAGGCATTGGAGCTACAGCGGGAGTGAACCTCGCGAGCCTCGATGTTTTGAGAAAGAGGAGTCTGTATGAAGGGCGCGAAAGTGGCGTTCGTATGCCAGGAATGCGGCTATGAGTCTGCGAGATGGATGGGCAAGTGCCCGGCGTGTGACAGCTGGAACAGTTTCGTCGAGGAGCGCCGACCCGATGTTAGGGTATCGCGGCCCATATCGAGCGTAGGGGCCGGGTGGGGAGGATCGGGCGCGGTTGCCGCGCCGGTTCCTATAGGACAGATATCTGCTAGCGGCGAAAAGCGCCTTTCCACAGGGATTGGCGAATTCGACCGCGTGCTCGGCGGGGGTGTGGTAGCTGGTTCGGTGGTGCTTATCGGCGGAGACCCCGGGATCGGCAAGTCCACCATACTGCTTCAGGCGGCCCAGAGCATAGCTGCGTCCAAAGGTGTCGTTCTTTATGTGACGGGCGAAGAATCAGTTGAGCAGGTTGGCCTTAGAGCCGCAAGGCTCGGTGCCGGGTCAGATTCGCTTTTGGTGCTGGCGGAGACTGATGTGCGCGCGGTAGTGGAAGCAATGGTCACGATCGACCCGGTTCTCGTTGTGATAGATTCGATTCAGACCATGGAAGATGTGGAGCTTGGCTCGTCTCCCGGAAGCATAGGGCAGGTGCGCGAATGCACGAACCGGCTGATGCGGGCTGCCAAGGAAAGAGGGGTCCCTGTATTTCTCGTGGGCCATGTGACCAAATCCGGAGCTATTGCAGGTCCTAAGGCGCTCGAACACGTTGTCGACACGGTCTTGTATTTTGAAGGTGAAGGCAACCATGCTCACAGGATAATTCGAGCTGCCAAGAACAGATATGGTTCCACCAATGAAGTGGGGATATTTGTTATGACAGACCGGGGGCTCGCGGAGGTCGAGAATCCCTCTGAGGCACTGTTGTCGGAGCGGCCAGGGGGTGCGGCCGGCTCTGTCGTCGTTGCCAGCGTTGAAGGGACACGTCCGTTGCTCGTCGAAGTCCAAGCATTGGTGGCGCGTTCTGTTACAGGAACGCCGCGCAGGACTACTACGGGTGTCGATTACAACAGGACTGCGATCATCATCGCGGTGCTTGACAGGCGTGCGGGATTTGCCATAGGCACGGAGGATATCTACGTAAATGTGGCAGGAGGAGTCACGCTGACAGAGCCTGCCGCAGATCTCGGAATTGCGACCGCCATCGTGTCGAGCTTTAGGAACATCCCTGCAGCTCCAAAGACAGCGGTCTTCGGCGAAGTCGGATTGGCCGGAGAGTTGCGCGGCGTCAGCCAGGCTGACATGAGAGTCAATGAGGCCAAGAGGCTCGGCTTCAAACGATGCGTTCTTCCGAGCCATAATGTGAAGAGCATGACCAGACGGCAATTGGCAGGATCCGGGGTGGAGATAGTAGGGGCTTCCACTCTTAGAGAGGCATTGGAGGCGGTATTTGCGGTGGTGGATGGCTGATGTCGGAGAGAATGCGCAAGATATTTCAGATGGTGGCGCCCGGAACGGCTCTATATGACGGACTGGAGAACATCCTTCGTGCGAGGACCGGGGGGCTAATTGTTGTAGGCGATACGCCTGAGATGATGAAGCTAGTTAATGGGGGCTTTAGGCTTGATGCGGAGTTTACCCCGGCGGCCGTGTATGAATTGGCCAAGATGGATGGGGCTATAATCCTTTCGGAAGACGCCGAACGGATCATGTACGCCAATGCCACCCTCACTCCGGATCCGGACATACCATCGAGGGAAACGGGCCTTCGCCACAGCACGGCGGAGCGGGTATCGAAAATGACTGGGCAGTTGGTCATCGCTATTTCCCAAAGGCGGTCGGTGATTACGGTCTACTACGGACACACCAGATATGTTATGCGGGATATAGGTGTTGTGCTGGCCAAGGCCAATCAGGCATTGCAGACTATGGCCAACTACCGTGATTCGTTGGTCAAGGCGCTCACGAACCTGACTGCTCTCGAATTCATAGAGGAAGTCACATTGGTTGACGTTGCCAGAGTAGTTCAGAGATACGAGCTTATGAGGCGGGTTGGCGAAGAGGTATC
>DUWJ01000183.1 GCA_012842765.1 Bacillota bacterium
AAAAAATCTTTGTCTGGAGGCAGGAGAATGACAGCCGTTGAGGCAGCGCAGAGAAGATTTGAACGTGTAAATGAGATAATCGAGAAGCACGGTCGCAGCCAGTCTTCGCTTGTTCCAATACTCCAGGATGTGCAGGCGGAATACAGGTATCTCCCTGAGGAGATTCTTACGTACGTCGCTACAGCGATGGGTCTGTCTGTCGCAACAGTGTACGGTGTAGCCACCTTCTATGCCCAGTTTTCCTTGGAGCCCAAGGGCAAGTACGTGGTGAGGGTGTGCGACGGCACGGCGTGCCACGTCAGACAGTCAATGCCTGTGTACGAGGCTGTTAGATCAAAGCTTGAGCTTGCTGACGGAAAATTCACAACTCCCGACCTGATGTTTACCGTAGAAACCGTATCGTGCTTGGGCGCATGTGGGTTGGCGCCTGTTATGACGATCAATGATGAAGTCCACGGCAAGATGACTCCAGAGGCAGCATGCATCATAATAGACACTCTGCTAGAAAGGGAGGGCCAGATCTAGAAATGGCGATTACGTCGAGGGAAGAACTGAACGCCTGTGCTGACCAGTTCCGCAAGGAACTTGCGTCCAAGAAGAAACGAGTACTTGTCTGCGCGGGCACGGGGTGTCTGGCCAACGGCTCCGCCAAGGTTTTGCAGGAGTTTGAAAGGCTTTCGGTTGATGCCGTAGGTGTCACAAAAAGCGGGTGTCATGGCTTTTGTGAAGCGGGGCCTTTGGTGAGGATCGAGCCCGACCACATACTGTATGTACACGTGAAGCCTGAGGATGTAGAGGAAATAGTCGAGAAGACTCTAAAGCTGGGGGAGCCGGTGGAGCGTCTGCTCTATCACCATCCGGTTACCGGGAAAGCGTATCTAGGCGAGGGCGACATACCTTTTTACAAGAGCCAAACCAGGGTTGCTTTGGCAAATTGCGGGGCCATCGACCCCGATGACATAAGAGAATACATCGCTCTTGGCGGGTACAAGGCCCTTGCCAGGGCTGTGGTAGATCTTACGCCTGAGGAGATCATCGAAGAGATCCTCGAAAGCGGGCTCAGAGGCCGTGGGGGAGGAGGGTTCCCCACTGGGCGGAAATGGATGTTTGCGCAGGCCGCCGAGGGCAGCGAGAAGTATATAGTCTGCAATGGCGACGAGGGAGATCCCGGCGCTTTCATGGACCGAAGCGTCATGGAAGGTGATCCTCACCGAGTTATAGAGGGCTTGGCCATTGCTGCAAGGGCGATTGGCGCATCCCACGGCTACGTCTATGTCAGGGCTGAATATCCGTTGGCTGTGGCGCGCTTGCAGAACGCGGTGAAACAAGCTAGAGAACTGGGCTTGCTAGGAGAGGGGATATTTGGGACCGAATTTGCCTTCGATGTGACTATCAAGGAGGGCGCCGGCGCTTTTGTGTGCGGAGAAGAGACGGCTCTCCTAGCATCCATCGAGGGGAAACGAGGCATGCCCCGACCCCGTCCGCCCTTTCCTGCGCACGAGGGCCTGTATGGTAAGCCTACTGTCATAAATAACGTTGAGACTTTGGCAACTGTCCCTCCTATCATGCTCCATGGGCCTTCATGGTTCCGCAGCATCGGGGGGGAGACGAGTCCGGGGACGAAGACATTTGCCATAACGGGCCAGGTGGCCAATACCGGACTGATCGAGGTTCCGATGGGTGCGACTTTGAGGGAAGTCGTCTTCGACATCGGCGGTGGCGTGCGGACTGGCCGGGCATTCAAGGCTGCGCAGATAGGCGGGCCATCAGGAGGGTGCCTGCCGGCTGAGCTACTTGATACTCCACTCGAGTACGACGCTCTGGCAAAGGTTGGCGCGATGGTAGGTTCCGGTGGTCTGGTGATCATGGATGAAGGAACCTGTATGGTTGAGGTGGCACGCTTTTTCATGAAGTTCACGCAACACGAATCCTGCGGGAAGTGTGTGCCGTGTCGTGAGGGAACCAAGAGGATGCTTGAGATCCTCGAGAAAATCGTGGCCGGGCGTGCAACCATGGAGGACCTTGATAACTTGGAGGAGATCGCGTGGGTCGTCAAGGAGAGTTCCTTGTGCGGCCTGGGCAAGACTGCTCCGAATCCGGTCCTTACCACGTTGCGGTATTTCCGCGATGAATACGTTGCTCATATAGTGGACAAAGAATGTCCAGCCGGCGTGTGCGTGGCCTTTAAGCATTATTCCATCGACCCGGAGCTGTGCAAAGGCTGCGGCAAGTGCAAGAGGTCGTGCCCTGCCGGGGCCATCAGCGGCGAGGTGAAGAATCCCCACGTTATAGATGTGGATAAGTGTATCAAGTGTGGAGCGTGCGCTGGAAATTGTCCGTTCGGTGCTATCTCACTGCGATGACCGGGGGAGGGCGGAAATCAATGTCTGCACAACAGATGGTAACAATAGACGGTCTGGCCGTTCCTATAGAGGGCGAGCGCAATCTGCTGGAGCTCATACGCAAGGCGGGAATAGATCTTCCTACATTCTGCTACCACTCCGAGCTCTCCGTTTACGGAGCATGCAGGATGTGTGTGGTGGAGATCGAGAACAGAGGGGTAGTGGCGTCCTGCACGGTGCCGCCTCAGCCCGGCATGGTGGTGACCACCAACACCGAGAAGCTGAGGACAATAAGGAGGACGATAATAGAGCTTCTCCTGGCTAACCATGACCGTGACTGCACTACGTGTAGCAAGAACGGGGCGTGCATGCTTCAGGACCTGGCCAGGCGTTTCGGCGTGACGAACGTTAGGTTTGGACAAGCAGACGAGAGGCGTCGCCTCGACAGGTCTACGCCGGCTATAGTGCGCGACCCGAATAAGTGCATTCTCTGTGGAGACTGCGTGCGTGTATGCGGCGAGGTGCAAGGCATAGGGGTTTTGGACTTCGCATACCGCGGTTCATATTCCATGGTGACGCCAGCTTTCGGAAAAGAGCTGGCTGATGTAGATTGTGTCCAGTGTGGGCAGTGCGCCAGTGTATGTCCGACCGCCGCAATAACTATCCACTCGTCCACAGATGAGGTGTGGAAAGCAATACATGACAAGAATAAGACGGTGGTGGCTCAGGTTGCCCCGGCTGTGAGGGTAGCCCTTGGAGAAGAGTTTGGGCATGCGCCAGGCTGGGCTGAACCTGGCAAGGTTGTGGCTGCCTTGAAGAAGATCGGGTTCGATCTCGTCTTCGACACTTCATTCACTGCCGACCTTACGGTTGTGGAGGAGACCGCGGAGTTCTTGGAGAGGATCTCATCGGGCAACGAGGGGCGTTTGCCGCAGTTTACTTCATGTTGCCCTGCATGGGTGAAATATGTCGAGCAGTATCACCCGGAGTATCTTTCGAACCTATCGTCATGCAGGTCGCCACAGCAGATGTTCGGCGCCTTGGCCCGGACATATCTCCCGGCCCAACTGCGTGTGGAGCCCGAGGAGATATACGTGGTTTCGGTGATGCCGTGCACGGCGAAGAAGTTTGAGGCGACGAGGAATGAGTTTGTTTCAGACGGCAGGCCTGATGTGGACGCTGTCATCACCACACAGGAACTTGCCCGCATGATACGGGAGGCCGGGGTCAGGTTCGATGATCTTCCTGTTGAGCCGTTTGACCTTCCCATGGGGATGGCTACAGGCGCAGGGATGATTTTCGGGAATACAGGCGGGGTTGCCGAGGCCGTGCTCCGAGCCGCTTCTGATATACTAGAGCCCAACAAGGCTGTTGGGGCGGGCAGCAACAGGAGAATCGTATTTGATGAGGTGCGAGGAGTCGACGGTGTCCGGGAGGCTAGCTTGACTCTGGGCGGACGCGAGGTAAGGCTTGCAGTCGCCCACTCGCTGGGAGCGGCGGCGCAGGTGCTTGAAAGGATCAAGTCGGGCGAGGCCGAGTATGACCTTGTTGAGATCATGGCGTGTCCCGGAGGGTGCATCGGAGGCGCCGGACAACCCAACCCGTCCCATTTGGAAGTTAGGAAGAAAAGGTCAAAGGCCCTATATGACGTGGATACCATGCAGATGTTGCGGAGAGCGCACGACAATCCGTTCGTGAAGCAGCTATACGATAAATTCCTGGGTGAACCGTGTGGCGAGACGTCGCATGAGTTGCTCCACACCGATTACGGCGAGCGCAGACGCATAAAGGGAGAGACTATCAAGCTCTCCTCAGAGGAAGTGGCCGGTCAGATCGATGTAGGCGTGTGCGTAGGCACGTGCTGCTATCTGAATGGATCGTACGATCTTCTCAAGGGCTTGATGGAAAAGGTTAATAAGGCGGGGATAGAAGACAAGGTAAACCTTCATGCCACGTTTTGTTTCGAGAATTGCGAGCATAGTCCTAATATCCAGGTTGACGGAGGCATAATATCCGGAGTTAGCGAAGACGACATCGAGAGGATATTTAGAGAGGAAATCATGTCCCGCCTCGAGGAGCAATAGGCGAGGGGTGGTTTAGTGTCTGATTCATGTATTCTAATGTCAAGGGCGACTTTGGCGAGATTGCCGTTCTATTATCGGAAAGTGTTGGCGCATGCTCAATCTGGGCACGATAGGATCTCCTCTGCCCAGCTTGCTGAAGGCCTTAGCATCGACTCTGCTCAGGTTCGTCGTGACATCTCTTCAATTGGCGATTTTGGAAGAGCGGGCATTGGCTACAATGTCCCTGAGCTTATCGAGGCGCTCGAGGAGATACTAGGGATCAAGAATCGGACTGAAGCGGTCTTGGTTGGTGTCGGACGTCTCGGGTCTGCACTTTTCAGATACCCTGGCTTCAAGGACTATGGGCTCAAGATTGTGGCCTTGTTCGATTCGGATCCCGAGAAAGTAGGGACGGAGCTAGATGGCACGTTGGTGCGTCATGTGTCAGAGATACCGCATGTGACCGAGAGGTTGTCGATCCAGATGGGGATAATTACTGTGCCTGGAAAGAGTGCCCAGGATGTGGCCGATCTCCTGTGTGACGCAGGTGTGATAGCTATCTGGAACTTTGCGCCTGTGGGGCTAAAGACCCCGCCGCATGTGATGGTCAGGGATGAAGATTTAGCAGCTGGGTTGGCATATCTGTCTAGGCACATAGTCGTCTCTACTTCCAGCGAATAGTCAAAGAAGGAAATACAAGCGAGTTTGTGGAAACATTCCGGGGCAATCGTG
>DUWJ01000457.1 GCA_012842765.1 Bacillota bacterium
ACCTTGGATTACCTCAATTCGAATGCAGGCTGGCTGTATCAGACGATGATTGCTGCCCTGCCTTCGTCTGGCGTTATGGCCTTTCCTATATACTCGAGGGATTCCCGCTTGGCGTCAAGGCCGCCGGTATCGATTATCAGTACGGAGTCTTCCTGGCAATCAATGATTCTAGGGATTGCTTTTACCATGTGGGCCCGCTCTTTGGATGACAGATCGCACGTGAAGACCGATTTCTGTAATGGATCCCCAAACCCGCGCATTGTCCGATACATCTTTCGCAGGCGTTTTGGATCTGAAATATCGTAGCAGACGATAAACCTGCGCCTCATATCATCACCTTGTACAAAATGGTGGATAATCGCTGATTTCGCCCAGCAACCACCGTGCTACTAGCCTCGCCTGAACCGAAAGAACTCTGCGATAGCTCATGGCGTAGCCGAATATCGGATGCGTTACCAGGGTATCCATGCGCTTTTCGTAGGCAGAGATTACTTTGCGTCTTGCGTTGTCGGACATGATAACGCCATTGCCCAATCGCGAAAAGTCAGAGTTCTTGAGCGCAGACGTGTTGATAAGCCTGATGGCGGTGGAGTCGCAAACTAGAGGCCGGAATTCCTCCATGAGGTCGAGGGCCAAAGCTGGCCTTCCTTGAAGTGGTTGATGACAGAATCCGGCATACGGATCCAGCCCTGTTGCCAAGGCGACGATGGTAATGTCTTTTACCAGCATGCTGTATAGATATGAAAGAACTGCATTCACAGGATCTTTAGGAGGACGTCGGTTCCGAGCTGTGAAATCGAATCCGGTAGTGCTGCTGAGCAGGGTCCCAAAGTTTCCAAAATACAGGCTAGCGGCTGCTCCTTCAATTCCCAAGAGAGTGGACATGTTGTTGGCAGACATAGCTTTGTCGACATAACTCCGACATCTTGTCTAGGACGCCTGTATCGCAGTCGGGGCAGTTGCGACGGAGCAGTGTTCTACAGTTTTTGATTTTCCCTGCAACAAATCGCTTTGATATGGAAAGGGCGCGGTTCGGGTCAGCAGTGGCCTTGTATTGCTCTCTACGAACTGTCACGTTCCTGCCCATGGTGGACTTGGTAATTCCGTAGAACCAGCCTCCACGGGAAAAATAGCAGATGGGTATGTCTCTTGCGCAAAATGCGCGTATGGATTGTGTCGTGAGTTGCACGTTTCCATATATGCAGACTTGAGACAGATCTATCAGTCGCGCTTTGAAACTACTGCGCCTTGAGTCTGGACATAGAGCGGTATTCTATCATCGCGCGCTGGCACCAGTCGTCGGACCTCGGCATTATCGACTGCATCTTCATCAGTTGCTAGGTTGCCAGAAACAGCCGTGCTCATGAATGCTATTTCATCTGGCATGCAGATTTCTGCGTATGGACACTGGGTACACCTGTTCTCATCTGAGGTTGGTGGTGGTGTTTTTGAGGCCATGAGAGTCTTTCGTAGCTCGAAGAGCGAATCGTAAGTACGTGCAATGAGCGCGTTGTCGAAGTCTATGTGGATGGTCTTTTCTTGATCTGTGTAGTGAACT
>DUWJ01000184.1 GCA_012842765.1 Bacillota bacterium
GGTCGTTGCCGCGCAGCTCGGCCGAGATCTTATCGGCAGCATTGCTCGAATTCCCCGGCGGTGTTCTTACGGGCAACCACAGGTTGTGTCGACCTACCCCGTCATATGGCACAATGGCGGGCTGGGGCGGGTTGTGAAACCGAAGCCCTTTCCTACGGTCTACTGGCTTACATGCCCTCACGTACGCGAAGCCATATCGGTGTTGGAAAGCGAGGGCATGATAGGCGAGGCGGCAGAGCTGATAGAGCGGGATGAAGATTTCCGGAAGGCGCACGAGTGTGCCAATACGAGGTATGCTGCTCAAAGGATGGCGCTCATAGGCGAAGATGATCTGGAGTTTCTGGAGAAAGAGGCTCCCAAAATGCTTCGGGTTCTCAGAGATACAGGCATAGGTGGGGTGGCGCGCTTTGCAGGGGTGAAATGCCTCCACATGCATGTTGCGGATTACATGGCGGGCAATAACAATCCTGTTGGGGACATGGCCGTGAGTGCGCTGCGCCAAGCCGGGGTATGGCTTGAGTGTGACGGGGGGAGATGTGTTCCGGCGCGGGTGGCGGCGATAAATGCCGGTTCCAATTCGACTAAGGTGCTTGTGGCCGATGTAGTGTCGCGGCCGAATTGGTCGGCAGGTTCTGACAGCTCCGTCTGCTCAAAGATCATGAAAGCATATGGAGATTCTAGCGTTGTTGGGGTTCCAAGGGTTCTCGGGGTGTGCATGGATGCCCGGATTACCGGGCTCGGGCATGGGCTTGGGGAAACTGGAAGGTTGTCTGAGGCAGGCCGGGCAGCTACTGTCGAAGCCATTAGCGACTTTATGGGGCTCAGTCGCAGCCTGGGAGCTGATAGGGTATGGGTGACAGCTACGGCGGCGGCGAGGGCGGCGGAGGACTCCGAAGCCTTGATCCGTCAAGTTAAAGAGGCATGCGAAGTCAGGCTCGAAGTTGTGTCACCGGAGTTTGAGGCCGAATTGTCGTTTCTGGGCGTTGTGGCTGGCGCAGGTTCAGCAGCTGCGGTCGGAAGTGTTGCGCCTTCCGTCGCGATCGACCCGCGATCCTTGCTGATAGTGGATTCCGGGGGCATGAGCACTGAGTTCACGAGGCTCGATTCTTGCACGGGTGAGGTAAGATCTATAAGCCTTCCGCTCGGGGCAGTGAGCCTGACAGACGAGTTCCTTTGTTCAGACCCTCCATCGCGGGGGGAGATTGAGCAGATGCGTGGGCATATTCGGTTCTGTCTGGAGGGGGCGCGGGAGTTTGTGCATGGCTTACCGATGGACGGGGAGGATGGCGGTATTCTATCGACGATAGTCGTGGTAGGCGGATCCGCTGTTACACTTGCTTCAATCGGTTTGGAGTTGGAAACGCTAGATCCGGACATGGTCCATGGCTACGCCTTGCACAGGGAAGAGTTGGAGGAGGCATTTCTTGGCTTGTACTCGTTGGCGTGTGCTGAAAGAATGCAGGTGAAAGGGATGATCCAGCCGGAGAGGGCCAGGGTGATGCCTGCCGGGGCGGCGATAATCCTTGAGGTGATGGATCTTGCGGGCGCGGCTGAGGTTGTGGTGAGCGCAGCTGGAATACTCGATGGTATGGCGGCCTGCATCGGGTTAGGCCGCTGCGGAAGCAAGTTGTGAAATCGGAGCTTGGCGCTATTTCTGTATTCGATGGGTCTGCAGGAGGCAGCTTTGGTAATCCTTTGCAGGCTACGTGCGTAGCGCAAGGGGCGCGGTCGTGGTATACTTTTCTTGAGGTTATCTGCGACAATAAAGTCGAGGCCGGAGTGGCGGAAAGGCAGACGCAGGGGACTTAAAATCCTCTGTCCGCAAGGACGTGCGGGTTCGAATCCCGCCTCCGGCACCAGCTATTTGTAGCGGGGAGTAGGCCCCGCTGTTTTCGTTTTCAGCCCCGGCGGGTCTTATTGTCGATGTGTTTAGGCGCTTTCGAATAGCCATCGTGTGATGGAAATTCAGAGACAGCGCAGAAGTAGATCACAGACCGAGCAAACTGCGTTGCCAGCGGAAAATCAGCTTGCCAATGAATCTAAGACGGGGTCTCAAATACGTACACATGCCGAAAAACAACCATAACGTCATCTCTCGGGCTAATATGATATCGGAACGTGACCGCGAGTTGTGGGTTTTGCGGCGCATCCGGTAGCGGAAAGCAGTTGTGTGACAAGCTCATTCCGCATTCAGTTCATGGGTTAATATCTCCCTTATCTTGCGCTCGAGTTCCTCCAAGTCGAGTCCGGCCTCTTCCTTAATGCTCTTCCGCAGCATTGGGCCGATCTGTTCTATGTCGTCTAGAAGATCTTGAAGGAGTTCAAGGGCGGCCGTGGCTTCAAGAACCTCTGTTGGGGTCCTGACGATGCTTGCTAGGATGGAGTTCTCGGTCCTTGAAGCGATTAATGGGCCGGGTAGCTGGTCAACGTAGACCCTGGTACGCCGACCGGGTCCCCGCTCATCTTCTATAGGATCGAGGGCGATGATCTTGTCTGAACGCACATACTTGCCATAGCCGAGAGGTATGATGGCATGCTCCCTGATTTCCATCGGAGTTCACGTCCTTTAGTTCTGATCTACTTCAATTAGGTTTTCCAGCAAAGAACAGTCCCATCACTCCATCGTGCTCTGCACAGAACCATCCCGTATCGGTTAGCCTACGCACATTTTGACTGTTCGCCTTCGATGGGCAACTTGGTGACGAATAGTATCTGCCGGACCCATTCAAGGGTTCTTACTCTAACCATGATGCCTTCTACGGCTTCTAACCACATTGCCTATATCCTTAGACATCTCCTCGGTAAATGAACCTTGGCTGCCGCGAACGCCAGCGGTTATAGCGGGCACTTCATCCTTGTGAACCTAGTGGCGGCTCAACATGGTTATGCAGCTGCTGTAACTGCAGATCATGGGCTGCTCGAGAGGTTTGTGAATGAAGATGGGCATGGCGTGGCAGCAGATGGCTGTTGTAATTAATGGATGTATAAATGGAAGGTCTTGAAAGAGGAATCGCTTAGGAAATGTAGAAATACAGTAAGCGATAACACGTTAACACACACACTTAATGTAGCTGGCAATATGCTACAAGGTCCATTACGGTATGGAGGCTTTCGTGCCAATGCTTAAGAAGGACAGTTTTATTCCCCTGTATTATCAGCTTAAAGAAGAGCTCAAGGAGAAGATCGTCTCGGGCGAATGGGAGCCCGAGACGCGCATTCCCTCAATACGTGAGTTGTGCGGAACCTATGACATAAGCACTACAACAGCTAAGCAGGCCATTTCGGAATTAGTTCATGAGGGCCTGCTCTATTCTGTACAAGGGAAGGGAACTTTTGTTTCAGTTCCGCAATGGCCCATGGAGTACAAGGAGACGACCTATATCACCGACGAAATGCGTCTTGCGTCCAGAATTCGAGCTCTTGGACACGAATTCTGGGCGGAGGTTCTTACTATAGACCGGGTTGCGGCTTCCAATCTTGTCAGTGCGTATTTGGCCATTGAAGACGACTCGGAAGTGTTAAGGATCAGACGCTTGAAAAAAGTCGATGGCATTCCAATGCTAATTGAGACGACTTTCATCTCCCCCGATGTGGCTATCGGCATTGAAGAGGCCGATCTATCAAGATCGCTATTTCGGATACTCCGTGATGAATACGGTATTGTCCTGAAAAGGAGCGACGAGACCTTCCGGCCAGTCTTCCTCGGTAGCCTAGAAGCTGACCTTCTTGGACAATCAGTTGGCGCATTGGCAATGCTCAATGAGCGCATTTCTTACGCGGAATCGCCCACACCAATTCTATATGCAAAGTCTCTGATACGTGGGGATATGTGCAAGACATATGTAGATCTCACCAACATGCGCAAGGTAAAGGAGATGGTTGTCAATGCATCTTCATTCTAGCAACAACGGTGGTGGAGCATTATGAAGAAAGCTATTGTACTTACAGACGGTGAGCATTACCCTGCGGTAACTCATGATGCCATAGAGGTGCTCAAGGGGGAGCTCGACATATTGGCTGCCGTTTTCATTGGCGGCACTGAGAAGATTGGTTCTGATTCTGATCTTGCCAGACTTGGAGTTCCTGTAGTGCATGAGGATGACTATCTCCATGCTATCGCAGCCGCTATAGACAAATACGATCCGGATGAGGTTGTTGATCTTAGCGACGAGCCTGTAGTTGGCTACAAGGAGCGGTTTGAGATTGCCAGCAATGTGCTTGCAAAGGGTGTCGCTTACCGGGGCGCGGATTTCCAGTTCACTCCTCCTGTAGAGGCGGCGCGCGTAAGCAGGCCGAGTATCTCGGTCATAGGAACCGGGAAGAGAATCGGAAAGACTGCTGTCGGCGGTTTTGTCGCGCGGACGCTGGCGAAGAAGTATAACCCCGTCGTGGTTACCATGGGGCGGGGTGGTCCTGCAGAGCCTGAGCTGCTCAGCGCGTCTGAGATTGAGATCACGCCCGAGTATTTGTTGTCCGTTAGCAAACAAGGGCGCCATGCATCGTCTGACCATTTCGAGGATCTGCTTACCTCAAGGGTTACAACCATCGGCTGTCGACGGTGTGGAGGCGGGATGTCGGGACAGACTTTTGTCTCAAATGTGGACAGAGGTGCTGAACTGTCGGAAAAGATCGACGCCGACATAGTCATATTCGAAGGCAGCGGTTCATCTATACCTTCGGTGCACACGGATGCGCGCATACTAGTCATCGGTGCTCACCAACCCGTAGAGTATATGCGCTCTTACCTCGGGCCTTATCGTATTCTTACCTCCGACTTAATTGTTCTTACAATGTGTGAGTCTCCAATGGTTGACCAAGCTAAGATTGACGAGATGGTAGAAGCCATTCACGAGATAAACGCCGGATGCACGGTGGTGAAGACCATTTTCAGACCTCGCCCGATTGGCGATATTACCGGTAAGAGAATAGTCCTCACTCTAACTACGCCTGCGGTGATGACAGATGCCATATCTGCTTATCTTGAGAAGACTTATGGATGTGAGGTTGTTGGAGTTAGCTCGCACCTTTCGAACAGGCCGCTGCTCCGAGAGGACCTGGCGCGTTTTGAAACGTTGAAGCCTGATGCAATCGTCTCTGAACTCAAGGCTGCTGCAGTAGATGTTGTGACTGAATGGGCGGTACGTAAGGGGCTTGAGATCGTGTATATCGATAATGAGCCTATTCCTACAGATGCTTCTATCGATCTAGAAGAAGAAGTGCTAAAGGTGGCTCGAAAGATCAAGTTGCATGACTAGTTGATTCGCTGGTCGTGCCCCTGCGCGAGTGGGGGTTAACCAAGTATACCACCAATCAAAAGAGAGGCGGGTTGAACATGAAAAGGGGCAGTGTAATAGTCCTGGCTTTGGTATTGTTGCTGTCGATCTCTACTGGTGTATTTGCTGAGTCGAAGGTCCTGCTTTACACGTCTGTTCCACTGGAACTCGCTACGAACTTCGCAGACCAATTCATGAAGGCGAATAAAGGGATCAAGGTGGAAGTTTTTCGAGCTGGAAGCACTGATGTGGTCAACAAGATATGGGCTGAGGCTGATGCTGGCGGTATAAGGGCCGACGTAATATGGCTGGCTGATGCTGCAAGCTACTACGCATTCAAGGACAAGGGCTTGCTATATCCGTACAAATCGCCGGAAGCCGCCCGCATTCCTTCAGCAATCAAGGACCCTGACGGATACTTTACAGGCGCTCGCATGATTAACATGGTAATTGGAATAAACACCAATTTAGTCAAGAAAGGATCCGAGCCAAAGACTTGGGATGACTTGCTCGGGTTTGGTTCTCGCGCCGCAATGGCGGACCCCCTCTATTCTGGTTCCAACTTCACTGTTGCAGCGGCTTTTGTTCAAAGAGACAAAGGTTGGAGCTGGTACGAGAAAGCGCGAAAATCTGGAATACAGGTTCTCAGGGGCAATTCAGATGTTTCGAGAGGTTTGGCTGCTGGCGAATTTGCAGCCTGCATGGTGCTGGACTACATGATTTATGACCTTCAGAAGTCGGGAGCGCCGGTTGATTTTGTCTGGCCTGCCGACGGTGCGGTCTCAATTCCGAGTCCGGTAGCGATAGTTGCTGGGTCAAAGAATCTTGAGGCCTCCAAGGCATTTGTAGACTTCACTCTCTCGAAGAAGGGGCAGGAGCTATTGGTCAATGATGGTGTGATACCAGTGAGGCCAGATGTAGCTCCTCCGAAGGGAATGCCTACGGCAGATAAAATAAAGATGATGCCCGTTCCATTCCAATGGGCGGCTGATAACGCGTCTGCTATAAGGGAGACCTTCGAGAAAATAATGTTCAAATAGGTGCGTGTCGTGAA
>DUWJ01000185.1 GCA_012842765.1 Bacillota bacterium
GTTGGATAGGTTCGCGGTCTCGACCAGCTCGGGTCCAAAGTAGCAAACACGCCATTTTCCATCTCTAGACAGAGTGTGCCGCAATCATCGATGTCAAAATCGTAGAACCTGGTGTCTATCTCCGCATAAACCGACTTGAACTCGTCATTGAGGATCCACCGAAGCAGATCCGCAACGTGAACCGTATGGTCGATCACAGCGCCCCCGCCCGAAAGGTCAGGCTCGATGAACCACCCTCCCGGCATGCGCCCGTGGTTTGTGGCCTTGACGGCCAACACCTTACCGATCTTCCCCTCCTCCACAAGCTGTTTCGTTCGCGCAACCGCAGGCACGTGACGGACGGGAAAGGCAGTGGCCAGCACAACCCCTGCGGCTCTACAGGCCTCAATCATCTCGGCCCCGTCGCAGACATCGGCAGCAATAGGCTTTTCACACAGTACATGCGCGCCTGCTCTCGCCGCAGCAACCACGTGGTCTCTGTGGCGAGCATTTTCGGAACAGACGATGACAGCGTCAACCCCCGAATCCAACAGCTGCTCAATGTCGTTGAAATAGTCAATGCCGTATTGCTCGGCTGCTGCTTTGCCTCTCGCCTCGTCATCGTCCGCAACCCCAACCAGCTGGGCATCGGGCAATGAGCAGACAGCCCGGGCATAGCTGTAGGCATGCATGTGCGCAAAGCTCATTACTCCAACGCGGAGCTTCTTCTCCGCACCATCCGTCACCTTACCTTCACCGCCTCTCCCAGATCCGCCGAGCGGGTCGCCGCCAGGCTGACTTCTAACGCCGCCACAGCGTCCTCAGGAAGAACCCGGGGCAACCGCTCGCCTCGAACGTACGCCAGGAAATCCTGAATTTCTCGAAGATACGGGTCCCTCTCCCTCAGGGGACTCTCGGAAGTTGCAACTCCCAAACCCGCCTCGGGGCCTCCCTCTCTCGCCTTTTCATTCTTTGAGCAATCGGAGGAAGGCTGTGCAAGAGTGAGCAACGTTAGGGGCTTGGTCTTTGCGCTGTCGCACTCTATCATGCCTTCGCTTCCAGATATCTCGAACTTGTAGGAAAACGGCCTTGGATGTGCCCAACTGCCCTCTACGTGAGCGATGACGCCCGATTCCATTCGTAGAGTTGCAAGGCCATACTCCAGGGGCCTACTCGTTGCGACCTTACGCGCACAGATTCGTTCCACAGGGCCAAAACACCAGTTCAGAAAGTCGAAATCATGTATCGATAGATCTACAAAAAGCCCCTTGCTAAGCTGGGGGTCGGCGTACCAATCGTTCCATCCACCCGGGAACGGACCTGTGCGGGAAAGCCGCACAACGCCCACGCGCCCCAGCCTGCCAGAGGCTATCATGTCGCGCGCCATTTCATATTCCGGGAAATAGCGGACTACATGCGCTATCCCGAGTTTCACGCCATTGGACTTGCACGTTGAAATCATGGCATTTGCGTCATCTAGTGTAAGTGCTATAGGTTTCTCGCAGAATACGTGCTTGCCATGGCCTGCGGCAAGCTCCACTGATTCTCTGTGAAGATAAGTGGGAAGGCAGACATCGATCACGTCCACTTGCGGATCGCGAACAGCGGGGCCTGGATCGACCGTTGCAACGGCATCAAAAGGTTGTGCAAGCCGGGTCGCTTTCTCAAGATCGTTGTCTATTATGTATTTCAGTTGAGCTTCGCCAGTCATGGCATAACGCTTTGCATGGACCCGGCCCATGGTGCCGGCTCCCCAGATAGCCACGGTATGCACCCAATAGCCCTCCTTGACAATCCATGTCTGTATTAGGTCGATTTCCAAGGCCGCCGCCTTCGCGCTACGATGCCAACCTCAAGCTGCCTTCACGTCGAGCCTAACCAATTGACATTGTGATCGCTGCGATCTTAGGGGACGAAGGTCCTATGGCAGCCTCACCATGTACCAAAGATCCCAGCCACCATGGCCGCCCTCTCTCTTGTTGGCAGAGAAGAAGAAGAATTTCTCGTTTATTGTGGGTTCGCGCTCCGCCACGTCAGTGTTGATTGGCGCGCCAAGATTGATCGGAGTCGCTTTCTCGTTCTCGGCTACATATATATCGAAGTTGCCGAGGGAGTCCGCGCGGTTGCCATCTATCCAAAAACGGCCCATGTAATCGACGAAGATGCTCCATTCCTCACCTTTGCTGTTGAGCGGCTCTCCAAGGTTGACCGGGGTCTGCCACACACCGTCGACTTTGACGGATTTCCAGATGTCGCGGCCGCCCACAACGGTTGCCTCGTCGTAAGGTATCTTCGATATCACATACGCTATCGTCTCATCTTCGTTTACGTGTATCGCCCAGTCCTGTCCGTCGGTGCTCAGTTCTTCGATGAGCTCGGGCTCGCCCCATTCGGCTTTTTCCTCGTCCCATTCTGAACGATAGAAATCGTAATCCGTGATGGGGTCATAACGCGAAAAATAGAGGACCTTTCCGTTTCCAACTACGCAAGGACAGGCTTCGTTGGCTGCGGTGTTGATCGGTCCCGGGACCGGCTCCGGCTCGGACCACTTGCCTGTGGTTTCGTCAAAGGTCGACCAGTAGATGTCGTAATCCTTTGCAAAGTAAAGATCGTTGCCCGCCAAATATGGCATCCTCTCTGTGTCGCCACCGGAATGCTCCCAGAGCATGGGCTCGCTCCATCCGGCGAAGATGTCGGCCGCTGACGCCGAAACGCCTATGCTTGCCAGCAGCATGATCGCGGCCAAAGCGGCGGTTGCGACAATCGTTCCTGTCTTCTTGTTAGACATGACTGCACCCTCCTTTAGATCTTGTAACACCCATATGGATGTCGTAGAGTCACCGGGAGTTTTCCCGGCCGATTCCCATCGCGGGAATGCAGGGTCGTACGTCTCCAGCGTAATCCGATAGTTTCTGCGAGAGTCGAATGTACTGGCGCTTCTGCCATGCCAATGTACTATTAATATACCACCTGGCCTCAGCAGAGTCAACGATTGTCAAGTTCACGTTAAATGGCCAGTTCAGACCAGATCTGTCTCTGGCGTCATCTTAATCTTGCATTGTCACTAAACGTACCATATGATAATGTAAAGGCATTTGATTCGAAGCCGTTTAGTTGCATGGCGAATTTATTCGCCACTCTAAAAATCACGCCACTGGCGCAATCGTCATTCGCGCCGTTTGTGCCAATTCGATAGCGCAACCTGACTACACGCTGAGAGGTAAGCACATATGAAACTCAAACGCACTGCTGATTCCGCGCTCGCCAAGAAGCTCAATAGAGATGTAGTCATCGATTGCATTAGGAAATATGGGACTCTGTCGCGTGCCGACATTGCCAGGCTAACCATGCTCAGCCCATCAACGGTGTCTAGCATAGTAGCAGAACTGGTGGAATCCGGCATTGTGCGAGAGCAAAAGGGCACTGCTGCCAGCAGCGGCGGACGCCGTCCCATTATGCTCGACCTCGACGCCTCAGCAAGCTGTGCCGCCATAATCGATGTTCAGGTATCCCGCGTGCTCTACGGCGTGATAGATCTAGCGGGCAACCCAGTCTGGACTGCAAGGGACAAGCTCGACCTGACAAGTCCGGAAGACACCTACCACCAGATCTTTCAGATAGTAGCGAAAACCCTTGCCAGGCTGCCACGGTCTGGCGGACAGGCGGCAGGGATAGGCGTGTCCATTCCTGGCATAGTTGACACAACGACCGGCACCGTTATCAAGTCGACCCGCCTTCGTCTGAAAGAGCTGCCTTTAGCGGCCCGCTTGCAGCAAGAGTTCTCATTGCCTTCTTATGTGGAAAGGGATGTGCGTGCCGCAGCGTGGGGAGAACGCTCGTATGGCCTCGCCCGAAGCGCTGACGATTTCGTATACGTCATGGTTTGCGAGGGCGGGCTGGGGGCAGGGCTGATCTTGGGAGGCAAACCTTACGCTGGCGCGCGAATGCAGGCTGGCGAGATTGGGCACATGACCGTGGACATCCATGGGAAGCAATGCTCTTGTGGGAACAGAGGCTGTCTGGTGACGCTTACATACCCAGCCATTGACGAGGTGAGGCGAAACAACGAAAGCGATTCTATCGTGGATTGCGCCGCAATCGGCATTGTGAATCTGATGAACCTGCTCGATCCGGAACTGGTGGTGCTTGGGGGAGATATAGGCCAAGAACCTCAGTTTGTATCACAGGTGGAAACGGTAGTTCGA
>DUWJ01000186.1 GCA_012842765.1 Bacillota bacterium
AGAAATGCCATAAAAGGCGATAATGACGGAGTCAGGCGTGGGTTTGCAACTGGCGCTGGTGGATGTGGACGTGCAATTGAGAGGGGCGTAGTTGGGGGAATACCTTACTCGGCCGACATAGCTGATTTTGCGACAGAGCCGAGCGAGTGCATAAACTACGTATCGTGCCATGACAACCTCACATTGTGGGACAAGATTGCCCGGTCGGCGCCGTTAGATTCCGAAGAGGACAGAATCAAGATGGACTTGTTGGCGCAGGCGATTGTAATGACGTCTCAGGGTATTCCATTTATGGAGGGAGGCGCTGAGATGCTCAGGACAAAAGGCGGACACTGCAATAGCTACCGTGCGGGCGATGCGATTAACCGCTTCGATTGGGTGCGGAAGTTGGATTATGCGGAGGTTTTCGACTACCACAGAGGGCTGATACAGCTTCGTCGGGCACACCCCGCATTCCGAATGTGCTCTGCAGAGGCAATCAGGCGTTCACTCAGATTCCTGCCGGCTCCTGCAGATAATGTTGTGGTGTTCATGTTGGATGGCGCTTCGTGCGGAGACGAGTGGGATAAGATTGTCGTCGTTTACAACCCCAACAGGCAAGATGTTAGGATAGATCTGCCGATCGAGGGCGAGTGGAAGGTTGTTGTCGGGGGAGCTTCGGCCGGAGTGGAGCCGCTCGACCCTGATCTGTTCGGACTGCGAACCTATGAAGGAGGGGCTGCTGTGGTGGCGAAAGCCATATCAACAACGGTCCTACATACGTAGTGCAGCCGGGCCCCTGGAAAAGGAGGAGCACGCATGCCCGCCAACCTCACCCCGCAGTACATGGAGGCGGAGGAGGCGTACAAGCGCGCAACCACCGCAGATGAAAAGATAGCCGCTGTCGAAGAGATGCTCAGGACGATTCCAAAGCACAAAGGCACTGAGAAGTTGCAAGCTGATCTCAGGAAACGTCTTGCTAGGCTTCGGGCGGAAGGCCGGGAATTGCGAAAAAAAGGCAAGGCCGATCCCTACTGTGTGCAAAGAGAAGGGGCGGGTCAAGTATTCGTTGTTGGCCCGCCTAATTCCGGCAAGTCGGCGCTGGTTGGGGCACTTACCAATGCTAAAGTAGTGGTGGCGCCCTATCCTTATGCCACACCTCTGCCTGTCCCGGGAATGATGAAATTCGAGAACATACAGATCCAGTTGGTGGATTGCCCGCCTATCTCTGCTTCAAATTGTCCCCCTGCATTGACTGCCTCTATGCGGACGGGTGACGGGGTTATGATCGTTTTGGATGCCAGTTCTGATTCATGCCTCGATGATCTCGACGAGCAGCTTGCGTTGTTACGGGAACGAAAAGTGATTGAAGATGCGAAACGCTTCCTAATAGTTGCATCCAAGATTGACCTGCCCGACGCTGCCATCAATGCAGATATCTTGGCTGAGGCTTGTGGAGAAGCACAGCTTGTTCGCGTCTCGACCACTTCGGGGCATGGCATTTGCGAGTTGCCAGAGATCATATTTGCCATGCTCGGGATTATCAGGCTCTATCCCAAGCCGCCCGGCAAGGAGGAGCCCGACCAGAATTCGCCGGTAACGCTGCCGGCCGGGAGCACAGTGGCTGATTTGGCCGAAGCCATCCATCGCGATTTGCCGCAAACCATGAAGGGTGCCAAAGTATGGGGTTCTACGCGGTTTGGCGGCCAGCTTGCTCCGCGCGAATGGGTGCTTGAAGACGGCGATATCGTCGAGTTTCGAACCTGATGCTGATGCTTTGCCGCAAAGAAGGGGAAAGGCATTCCTGAAGCGAATATTAAAAGGTTAAAGTTGGCTATATGGAGTGTTTGCGGACAGAGCCATGCTGCGAGAAGGAGGATCTGCCGGTGAGAGCTTTGCTTGTATATCATTCACGAACAGGTGCAACTGAGAGATTGATTAAGTCTATAGGACGGGCATTGGAAGGGCGTGGCCACCGCGTGGAATATCACAAACTCGAGGCCAAGCGTCCGATGGGGTGGTTTGCTTCAAGTTGGGCTGCGTTCCGAAAGAGGGAAACCGACTTAGCCGAGGATATGCCGAAAAGCTTGCGCATGTATGAGTTGGTTTTGATTGCGGGTCCCGTAATCGCGGGCAAGACGTCTGCGGAGCTGAACGCTTTTCTCAACAACATGCCTGACGGCATCGGCCGCCGGTTTGGAGTTTTTGCGACATCAGGCAGTGGGGCTGCTGAAGGACCGCTTCGCTCCATGAAGTCCAGGATTGAACATGTGGGTGGTTTCATAATTTACGAGGATGTTGTGAAAAGGCAGATAGCGATGGATCCCGAGGCATGCACCAGACGCGCGGAGGAGATTGCCGAGCAGCTGGTTAGGCCGTGGGTCTGGTGAGGGGGCGGCGATGAATGAATAAAGACGCACTGATGCAAGAAGGCGTCGCGGAGAAGTTCATGAGATATGTCAGGGTCAACACCGAGAGTTCGGATGAGACCGATACGACTCCTAGCACGGAAGGACAATGGGATCTCGCCCGCATGCTGGCGGAAGAACTTCGTGCACTTGGGCTTGAAGATGTTGCCGTGGACGAACACTGTTTTGTCATAGGCAGATTGCCGTCA